>NZ_JBTCWL010000027.1:0-46512 GCF_054325275.1 Oryzihumus sp. | reverse complement strand
CGCCGCCACCTGGTGGAGCTCCGCACCGCGGACGCCGCTGACTACTCCCTGGGCCAGGAGCTCACGGTCGAGACGTTCGAGACCGGCCAGGAGATCGACGTCATCGGCACCACCAAGGGCAAGGGCCACGCAGGTGTCATGAAGCGTCACGGCTTCAAGGGTGTGAGCGCCTCCCACGGTGCGCACCGCAACCACCGCAAGCCCGGTTCTATCGGTGGCTGTGCGACCCCCGGCCGTGTCTTCAAGGGCATGCGCATGTCGGGTCGCATGGGCGGCGTTCGCCAGACCACCCAGAACCTCACGATCCACGCCGTGGATGCTGACAAGGGTCTGCTGCTGATCAAGGGTGCCATCCCCGGCCCCCGCGGCGGCATCGTCCTGGTGCGCACGGCTGCCAAGGGAGCCTGATCGCCATGACGACGATTGACATCATCAGCCCCCAGGGCAAGAAGACCGGCTCGGTGGACCTGCCGGGCGAGGTCTTCGACGTCCAGACCAACGTCCCCCTGATCCACCAGGTGGTCGTTGCGCAGCTGGCCGCCGCTCGTCAGGGCACGCACTCCACCAAGACCCGCGGCGAGGTCCGCGGTGGTGGCCGCAAGCCCTACAAGCAGAAGGGCACCGGCCGCGCCCGCCAGGGCTCGACCCGCGCGCCGCAGTTCGCCGGCGGTGGCACCGTCCACGGCCCGCAGCCGCGCGACTACACCCAGCGGACGCCCAAGAAGATGAAGGCTGCTGCCCTGCGCGGCGCCCTCTCCGACCGGGCCCGCCACGGCCGAATCCACGTCTTCAGCGCTCTCGTCGAGGGCGACACCCCGTCGACCAAGTCGGCGTGGGCGATCCTGGACGGCGTGTCCGAGCGCAAGAACGTCCTCGTCGTGGTCGAGCGCAACGACGCCACGTCGTGGAAGAGCCTGCGCAACCTGGAGAACGTCCACGTCCTGGTCCCGGACCAGCTGAACACGTACGACGTCCTCTGCGCCGACGACATCGTCTTCACCGAGGGTGCGCTGAGCACCTTCCTGGCCGGTCCCGTCAAGGGCAAGGCCGCCGCCGAGGCCGAGGTCGTCGTCGAGGTCGAGGAGGCCCCCGAGGCACCCAAGGCCAAGAAGCCGGCCAAGAAGGCTGCGGCGAAGAAGGCCGAGTCCGCTGAGGAGGACACCAAGTGAGCAACCTGGGCAAGGACCCGCGCGACATCCTGCTCGCGCCGGTCGTGTCGGAGAAGTCCTACGGGCTGCTCGACGAGGGCAAGTACACCTTCGTCGTCGACCCGCGGGCCAACAAGACCGAGATCAAGATCGCGGTCGAGCGGGTCTTCGGCGTCAAGGTCGACTCGGTCAACACGCTGAACCGCCAGGGCAAGACCCGTCGCACCCGCTTCGGCATCGGCAAGCGCAAGGACACCAAGCGCGCCATCGTCACCCTGAAGGAAGGCTCGATCGACATCTTCGGGGGACCGGTCGCCTGACCGGGTCCACCAAAGACTGATCGAGACGATTAGGGAACTGAGGATCACAGACAATGGGTATCCGTAAGTACAAGCCGACGACGCCTGGTCGTCGTGGCTCGAGCGTCGCGGACTTCGTGGAGATCACGCGGTCGACGCCCGAGAAGTCACTGGTCCGCCCGCTCTCCAAGAGCGGCGGCCGTAACAGCGCGGGTCGCATCACGACGCGTCACATCGGTGGCGGTCACAAGCGCGCCTACCGCGTGATCGACTTCCGTCGCCACGACAAGGACGGCGTGCCGGCCAAGGTCGCTCACATCGAGTACGACCCCAACCGCACGGCGCGCATCGCCCTCCTGCACTACGCGGACGGCGAGAAGCGCTACATCCTGGCGCCGAACAAGCTCAAGCAGGGCGACCCGATCGAGAACGGTCCGGGCGCCGACATCAAGCCGGGCAACAGCCTGCCGCTGCGCAACATCCCCGTGGGTACGGTCGTGCACGCGATCGAGCTCCGTCCCGGTGGCGGAGCCAAGATCGCCCGCTCCGCCGGTGCGCGCGTCCAGCTCGTCGCCAAGGACGGTCCCTACGCCCAGCTGCGTATGCCGTCCGGTGAGATCCGCAACGTCGACGCGCGCTGCCGCGCGACCGTCGGCGAGGTCGGCAACGCCGAGCAGAGCAACATCAACTGGGGCAAGGCCGGCCGCATGCGCTGGAAGGGCAAGCGCCCGACCGTCCGTGGTGTGGCCATGAACCCGATCGACCACCCGCACGGTGGTGGTGAGGGCAAGACCTCCGGTGGTCGTCACCCGGTCAGCCCCTGGGGCCAGGCCGAGGGCCGTACCCGGCGCCCCAACAAGGAAAGCGACAAGCTCATCGTGCGTCGCCGTCGTACTGGCAAGAAGCGCTGATAGGAGCCCACGAAAATGCCTCGTAGCTTGAAGAAGGGCCCCTTCATCGACGACCACCTTCAGAAGAAGGTGGACGCCCAGAACGAAGCGGGCACCAAGAACGTCATCAAGACCTGGTCGCGCCGGTCCATGATCAACCCCGACATGCTGGGCCACACCCTCGCGGTGCACGACGGCCGCAAGCACGTCCCGGTGTTCGTGACCGAGTCGATGGTCGGCCACAAGCTCGGTGAGTTCGCGCCGACCCGCACGTTCAAGGGTCACGAGAAGGACGACAAGAAGGGTCGCCGCCGCTAAGCGGTGGTCCACAACCCACAACACCATTCGAAGAACTTCGAACGAAAGCAAGGGACAGCGATGGAAGCCAAGGCGCAGGCGCGGCACGTCCGTGTCACGCCCCAGAAGGCCCGCCGCGTCGTGGACCTGATCCGTGGCAAGCAGGCGACCGAGGCCGTGGCGGTGCTGCAGTTCGCACCGCAGGCCGCGAGCGAGCCGATTCGCAAGGTGCTCGAGAGCGCCATTGCGAACGCTCGCGTGAAGGCCGACAAGGCAAATGAAGCATTCGACGAGCGTGGCCTGGTCATCAGCGCCGCCTACGTCGACGAAGGTCCGACGATGAAGCGGTTCCGGCCGCGTGCTCAGGGTCGTGCCTACCGCATCCGCAAGCGCACCAGCCACATCACCGTGCACGTGGCGCTGCCGGAGAACGCGACTAAGGGAGGAACCCGCTAATGGGTCAGAAGGTCAACCCGCACGGCTTCCGCCTGGGCATCACGACCGAGCACAAGAGCCGGTGGTTCGCCGACAGCACCAAGACGGGTCAGCGTTACCGCGACTACGTCAAGGAGGACGTCGCGATCCGCAAGCTCATGTCCTCGGGCATGGAGCGGGCCGGCATCTCCCGTGTGGAGATCGAGCGCACGCGTGACCGCGTCCGCGTCGACATCCACACCGCCCGTCCGGGCATCGTCATCGGTCGCCGTGGCGCCGAGGCGGACCGGATCCGTGGCGAGCTGGAGAAGCTCACCGGCAAGCAGGTCCAGCTGAACATCCTCGAGGTCAAGAACCCCGAGACCGACGCTCAGCTGGTCGCCCAGGGCATCGCCGAGCAGCTCTCGGCCCGTGTCTCCTTCCGCCGCGCGATGCGCAAGGGCATGCAGTCCGCCCTGCGCGCCGGCGCCAAGGGCATCCGGGTGCAGTGCTCCGGCCGTCTCGGCGGCGCCGAGATGTCCCGCTCGGAGTTCTACCGTGAGGGTCGTGTGCCGCTGCACACGCTGCGCGCGAACATCGACTACGGCTTCTACGAGGCCCGCACGACGTTCGGCCGCATCGGCGTGAAGGTCTGGATCTACAAGGGTGACGTCACGGCCAAGGAGCTCGCCCGCGAGCAGGCCGCCGCGCCGCGCCCGGCGCGTGGCCCCCGTCGTGACGGCGCCGAGCGTCCGGCCCGCGGCCGTCGCCCCGCCCGCACCGAGACCACCGAGGCCCCGGCCAGCGAGGCCCCCGCGACGACCGAGGCTCCGGCTGCGAGCACCGAGGGAGCTGAGTCCTGATGTTGATTCCTCGTCGAGTCAAGCACCGCAAGCAGCACCACCCGGGTCGTTCCGGCGCTGCCAAGGGCGGCACCACGATCGCGTTCGGTGACTACGGCATCCAGGCCCTCGAGCCCGCCTACGTGACCAACCGTCAGATCGAGTCCGCTCGTATCGCGATGACCCGTTACATCAAGCGTGGCGGAAAGGTCTGGATCAACATCTACCCGGACCGCCCGCTCACCAAGAAGCCCGCCGAGACCCGCATGGGTTCCGGTAAGGGTTCCCCGGAGTGGTGGATCGCCAACGTGAAGCCGGGTCGTGTCATGTTCGAGCTCTCCGGTGTTCCGGAGCCCATCGCCCGTGAGGCCATGCGTCTGGCGATGCACAAGCTGCCGATGAAGTGCCGCTTCGTTCGGCGTGAGGGTGGTGACATCTGATGGCAGTCGGTTCCAAGGACCTGACTCCCTCCTCGCTGCGTGGTCTCGAGGACGACCGTCTGGTCGACGAGCTGCGCAAGGCCAAGGAGGAGCTGTTCAACCTCCGCTTCCAGTCGGCCACCGGTCAGCTGGAGAACCACGGCCGTCTGCGCGCCGTCCGCAAGGACATCGCCCGGATCTACACCGAGATGCGTGAGCGCGAGCTCAACATCGGTCGGTCCGAGAAGGCGGAGTGACGACCATGAGCGAGAACAAGCAGGAGAGCACTGTGAGCGACGAGCGCAACTACCGCAAGACGCGCCAGGGCTACGTCGTCAGCGACAAGATGGACAAGACCGTCGTGGTCGAGGTCGAGGACCGCGTCAAGCACGCGCTCTACGGCAAGGTCATGCGTCGCAGCCACAAGGTCAAGGCGCACGACGAGGCCAACTCGGCCGGTGTCGGCGACCGCGTCCTGATCATGGAGACCCGTCCGCTCTCGGCCACCAAGCGCTGGCGCGTGGTGGAGATCCTCGAGCGCGCCAAGTAAGCAGAACCCCAGCGGGAGGCGGGTGGCCCTGGGCCACCCGCCGCCCCCGGGCCAATGACCATAGATCCGTTCCGCAAGGCTCAGTGATGAGAACCAGCGCGACGACAGGAGTTCGACAGTGATCCAGCAGGAGTCGCGACTGCGTGTCGCCGACAACACCGGTGCCAAGGAGATCCTTTGCATCCGTGTTCTCGGTGGCTCGGGTCGTCGGTACGCCGGCATCGGTGACGTCATCGTCGCCACCGTCAAGGACGCCATCCCCGGCGGCAACGTCAAGAAGGGCGACGTCGTCAAGGCCGTCATCGTGCGCACCACCAAGGAGCGCCGTCGGCCGGATGGTTCCTACATCCGCTTCGACGAGAACGCGGCCGTCATCCTCAAGGGTGACGGTGACCCGCGTGGCACCCGCATCTTCGGCCCGGTGGGCCGCGAGCTGCGCGAGAAGAAGTTCATGAAGATCATCTCGCTCGCTCCGGAGGTGCTGTAACTCATGGCGAAGATGAAGATCAAGAAGGGTGACCTGGTTCAGGTCATCAGCGGTCGCGCCCAGAAGAACGGCGGCGACCGGGGCAAGCAGGGCAAGGTCATCGCGGTCTACCCCGACACCCAGCGCGTGCTGGTCGAGGGCATCAACCGGATCACCAAGCACACCAAGGCCGGCACCACCGGTCGTGGCGCCCGCACCGGCGGCATCGTGACCCAGGAGGCGCCGATCCACGTGAGCAACGTGCAGATCGTCGACCCGGAGACGAAGAAGCCGACCCGCATCAAGACCCGCGTCGAGACGGTGGAGCGTGACGGCAAGACCAAGACCGTCCGTACCCGCGTTGCCGTGCGTTCCGGTAAGGACCTGTGAACATGACTGAGACCGCTACCAAGCCGCGTCTGAAGGCGCGCTACGCCGACGAGATCAAGCCGGCGCTGCTGCAGGAGTTCGGCTACGCGAACGTCATGCAGGTGCCCGGTGTCGTCAAGGTGATCGTCAACATGGGTGTCGGTGACGCTGCGCGCGACGCCAAGCTCATCGAGGGCGCGGTCCGCGACCTGTCGGCCATCACCGGCCAGAAGCCGGTCGTGACCAAGGCCCGCAAGTCGATCGCGCAGTTCAAGCTCCGCGAGGGCATGCCCATCGGCGCGCACACCACGCTGCGCGGCGACCGCATGTGGGAGTTCCTGGACCGTCTGCTGTCCGTCGCCCTGCCGCGCATCCGCGACTTCCGCGGCCTGTCGCCCAAGCAGTTCGACGGCCGTGGCAACTACACGTTCGGCCTGACCGAGCAGTCGATGTTCCACGAGATCGACCAGGACAAGATCGACCGCGTCCGGGGTATGGACATCACGGTCGTCACGACGGCGACCAACGACGACGAGGGTCGTGCGCTGCTGCGTCACCTCGGATTCCCGTTCAAGGAGAACTGATCGTGGCCAAGACCGCGCTGATCAACAAGGCGAACGCCAAGCCCAAGTTCAAGGTTCGCGCCTACACCCGCTGCCAGCGGTGCGGCCGTCCGCACTCGGTCTACCGCAAGTTCGGCCTGTGCCGTGTGTGCCTTCGCGAGATGGCCCACCGCGGCGAGCTGCCCGGTGTGACGAAGAGCAGCTGGTAACCCACAACAAACCTCTTACACCGTAGGTCGGCGGCAGAACGTGTGTCGCTGAAACCCCGGTGAGGAAGGGCGGAGAAGCCCAATGACAATGACAGACCCGATTGCGGACATGTTGACCCGCGTCCGGAACGCCAACTCGGCGCACCACGACGTGGTCTCCATGCCGTTCTCCAAGCTCAAGTCTCACATCGCTGAGATCCTCCAGGCCGAGGGCTACATCGCCGGCTGGAAGGTCGAGGACGCCGAGGTCGGCAAGACCCTGACGATCGACCTGAAGTACGGCCCGAACCGCGAGCGTTCCATCGCCGGCGTTCGTCGGGTGTCCAAGCCCGGTCTGCGCGTCTACGCGAAGTCGACGAACCTGCCCAAGGTTCTCGGCGGTCTCGGTGTGGCCATCATTTCCACGTCGTCCGGCTTGCTCACCGACAAGCAGGCGGCCAAGAAGGGTGTAGGCGGAGAAGTCCTCGCCTACGTCTGGTAACAGGAAGAGGAGGAAAGAACCCCATGTCCCGTATTGGACGACTTCCTGTTTCCGTGCCCGCCGGCGTCGACGTCAGCATCGACGGCCAGGCCGTCACGGTCAAGGGTCCCAAGGGTCAGCTGCAGCACGTCGTGGCTGCGCCGATCACGGTCAACAAGGCCGAGGACGGTGCCGTCGAGGTCAAGCGCCCGAACGACGAGCGCAACTCGCGTTCGCTGCACGGCCTGACCCGCACGCTGATCAACAACATGGTGCTCGGTGTGACCGAGGGCTATGAGAAGAAGATGGAGATCCACGGCACGGGTTACCGCGTGACCGCCAAGGGCAGCGACCTCGAGTTCGCCCTCGGTTACAGCCACCCGATCACCGTGAAGGCGCCTGAGGGCATCTCCTTCACTGTCGAGAACCCCACCCGCTTCGCGGTCCAGGGCATCGACAAGCAGCTGGTCGGCGAGGTCGCCGCCAACATCCGCAAGCTGCGCAAGCCCGACCCGTACAAGGGCAAGGGCGTGCGGTACGCCGGCGAGCAGATCCGTCGCAAGGTCGGAAAGGCTGGTAAGTAAGCCATGGCAATGATCATCAAGCGCGCGAAGAGCAAGAGCGCCGCTCGCGGTCGTCGCCACCTGCGCGTCCGCAAGAAGGTCAACGGCACCGCGCTGCGTCCGCGCATGGTGGTGTCGCGCTCGAGCCGTCACGTCTTCGTCCAGATCGTCGACGACACCGTGGGCAAGACCCTGGCGTCGGCCTCCACGATGGAGGCGGACCTGCGGTCCTTCGACGGCGACAAGTCGGCCAAGTCCCGCAAGGTCGGCGAGCTCCTCGCCGAGCGTGCGAAGGCTGCCGGCGTCGAGGCCGTCGTGTTCGACCGTGGTGGCAACCGCTACCACGGCCGTATCGCGGCGATCGCCGACGGTGCCCGCGAGGGTGGGTTGGCTCTGTGATGACCCACACCGCTGTCGAGATTTCAGAGAAGAGGAACGTCTGATGGCTGGACCCCAGCGCCGAGGCGCCACCGGCGCCGGCACTGCCGGCAACGAGCGCAGCGACCGCGGCAACCGTCGTGACCGCGACAACCGTCGCGACAACGCTGCGGAGAAGACCGCTTACGTCGAGCGCGTCGTGACCATCAACCGCGTCGCCAAGGTCGTCAAGGGTGGTCGTCGCTTCAGCTTCACCGCGCTGGTCGTGGTGGGCGACGGCGACGGCACCGTGGGCGTCGGCTACGGCAAGGCCAAGGAGGTGCCCGCGGCGATCGCCAAGGGTGTCGAGGAGGCCAAGAAGAACTTCTTCAAGGTCCCGCGCATCCAGGGCACCATCCCTCACCCGGTCCAGGGTGAGGCCGCCGCTGGTGTCGTGCTGCTCCGTCCGGCCGCTCCCGGTACCGGTGTCATCGCCGGTGGCCCGGTGCGCGCCGTCCTCGAGTGCGCCGGCATCCACGACGTGCTGTCCAAGTCCCTGGGCTCGGACAACGCCATCAACATCGTCCACGCGACGGTCGAGGCCCTGCAGGGTCTCGAGCGCCCCGAGGCGGTCGCGGCCCGTCGTGGCCTGCCGCTGGAGGACGTGGCCCCGGCCGCGCTGCTGCGTGCCCGTGCCGCGGGGGTGAGCGCCTGATGGCTCGTCTGAAGGTGACCCAGACCCGTTCAGAGATCGGTGGCAAGCAGAACCAGCGCGACACGCTGCGCAGCCTCGGTCTGAAGCGCATTGGCGACGTCGTCGTCAAGGAGGACCGCCCCGAGATCCGCGGGATGGTCCGCACGGTGACCCACCTGGTCACCGTCGAGGAGGTTGACTGATCATGGCCAAGGACCCGTCCGCGCTGAAGGTGCACCACCTTCGCCCGGCTCCTGGTGCCAAGACCGCCAAGACCCGTGTGGGTCGTGGTGAGGGCAGCAAGGGCAAGACCGCTGGCCGTGGTACCAAGGGTACGAAGGCGCGCTACCAGGTTCCGGAGCGCTTCGAGGGTGGGCAGATGCCGTTGCACATGCGGCTGCCCAAGCTTCGTGGCTTCAAGAACCCGTTCCGCACGGAGTACCAGGTCGTCAACCTCGACCGCATCTCCGCGCTGTACCCCGACGGTGGCGACATCACGGTCGAGGACCTCGTGGCCAAGGGTGCCGTCCGCAAGGGCGCGCCGGTCAAGGTCCTCGGCACCGGTGAGATCACCGTCAAGGTGAACGTCTCGGTGCAGAAGTTCTCGGCCTCGGCCAAGGACAAGATCGAGGCCGCTGGCGGTACGGCGACCGAGGTCTGACCTGACCGAAACGGTCGAACAACCGCATACTGAAGCTAGTCGTCAGCGCCCCGGGCGCCGGGTCCGTGGGCCCGGAAGCCCGGGGCGCTGTCTAGGACGGTAATGTCGCCCGGGTGACTGGGGGACTGACCTGTCCCCCCGATCGTTCGTTCCATGACCAGGCTGCCGCAACGGGTGGCCCGCAGGAGGACCAGTGCTCACCGCTTTCGCCCGCGCGTTCAGGACGCCGGACCTGCGCAAGAAGCTCCTGTTCACGTTGGCGATCATGGCGGTGTTCCGGCTCGGCTCACTGGTGCCGACCCCGGGCGTCAGCTACACACAGGTGCAGAGCTGCATCAAGGGCGCCTCGACCAGCGGCGTGCTCTCGCTGGTCAACCTGTTCAGTGGTGGTGCGCTGCTCCAGCTGTCGATCTTCGCGCTGGGGATCATGCCCTACATCACCTCGAGCATCATCATCCAGCTGCTCACCGTGGTGATCCCGCGCTTCGAGACCCTGAAGAAGGAGGGTCAGTCGGGCACGGCCAAGCTGACGCAGTACACCCGCTACCTCACCATCGGACTGGCGGTCCTGCAGTCCGCGACGCTGGTGACCATCGCGCGCAACCCCAGCCAGCTGTTCGGGCCTTCGTGCACCAGCATCATGCCGGACGAGAGCCTGCCCACCATCCTCATCATGGTGCTCACGATGACCGCCGGCACCGGCGTCATCATGTGGCTCGGTGAGCTCGTCACCGACCGGGGCATCGGCAACGGCATGTCGCTGCTGATCTTCACCTCGATCGCCGCGCGCTTCCCGACCTCGCTGTGGGCGCTGCGCACCAAGGGCTGGGACAAGTTCATCATCGTCATCCTGCTCGGCCTGGTGATCATTGCCGCCGTCGTGTTCGTCGAGCAGTCCCAGCGCCGCATCCCGGTGCAGTACGCCAAGCGAATGATCGGGCGGCGGATGTACGGCGGCACGTCCACCTACATCCCGCTCAAGGTCAACATGGCCGGTGTCATCCCGGTCATCTTCGCCTCGTCGCTGCTGTCCCTGCCCTCGCTGATCGCGCAGTTCCAGCGCGGCACCGGCCGGCCCCCGGGCTGGGTGACCTGGGTGGACCAGAACCTCACCCGCGGTGACCACCCGATCTACATGCTTGCCTACGTCGGGCTGATCGTGTTCTTCACGTTCTTCTACGTGTCCATCACCTTCAACCCCGA
Source organism: Oryzihumus sp. (assembly GCF_054325275.1). Lineage (NCBI taxonomy): Bacteria > Bacillati > Actinomycetota > Actinomycetes > Micrococcales > Intrasporangiaceae > Oryzihumus > Oryzihumus sp. Next base: position 36,108 of record NZ_JBTCWL010000027.1, on the reverse strand, counting down.
TGAAGTCGCCGACAACATGAAGAAGTACGGTGGTTTCATCCCGGGTATCCGGGCCGGGCGACCCACGGCCGAATACCTCGACTACGTCCTCACCCGGATCACCGTGCCGGGCGCCCTCTACCTGGGGCTTATCTCCCTGATCCCGCTCATCGCCTTCGTCCTCGTCGGCGCTGACCAGAACTTCCCCTTCGGGGGCACCTCGATCCTGATCATCGTGGGTGTCGGCCTGGAGACGGTGAAGCAGATCGAGTCCCAGCTGCAGCAGCGTCACTACGAAGGGTTCCTCCGCTGATGCGTCTCATCATCCTCGGCCCGCCCGGAGCCGGTAAGGGCACCCAGGCTGCCCGGATCGCCGAGCGCCTGGGCATCCCGGCGATCTCGACCGGCGACATCTTCCGCGCCAACATCAAGAACGGCACCGCACTCGGCAAGCAGGTCCAGGAGATCCTGGCGGCCGGCAAGTACGTGCCCGACGAGGTGACCAACGCGATCGTGCGTGACCGGCTGATGCAGGACGACGCCGGCAAGGGCTTCCTGCTCGACGGCTACCCGCGCACCCAGGCCCAGGTGGCCGAGCTCGACGCCATGCTCGCCGAGGGCGGGCACCAGCTCGACGCCGTGCTCGAGCTGACCGCCGACACCGACGAGGTCGTGGCGCGGCTGCTGAAGCGAGCCGAGCTCGAGGGGCGCGCCGACGACACCGAAGAGGTCATCCGCCACCGCCAGGAGGTCTACGTCGAGGAGACCGCGCCACTGGCCGCGATCTACCGCGAGCGTGGGCTGCTGCGCCCGGTGGACGGCATGGGCGACGTGGACACCGTCACCGCCCGCCTCGAGAACGCGCTGGGCGCCTGACCCCGTGTTCGGACGCAACCGGCTCGACGTCAAGACCCCCGACCAGATCCGGCGCATGCGACGCGCCGGGCTGGTCGTGGGGGACACCCTCGCCCTGCTGCGTGAGCAGGTCTGCGCCGGGATGACCACCGCCGACCTCGACCGCATGGCCGAGGAGCACATCCGCGGCGCAGGGGCGACCCCGTCGTTCCTCGGCTACCACGGCTTCACCGGCACGCTGTGCGTCAGCGTCAATGACGAGGTCGTCCACGGTGTCCCGGGCAGCCGCGAGCTGCGCGAGGGTGACCTGGTCTCCATCGACTGCGGCGCCATCGTCGACGGGTGGCACGGCGACGCCGCCATCTCGCTCGTCGTCGGCGGGCGCGAGGCCGGCAGCCCGGCCGACCTGGCGCTCATCGACGCCACCGAGGCCTCCATGTGGGCGGGCATCGCCGCCCTCAAGGTCGGCTCCCCGCTGTATGCCGTGGGCGCGGCGGTCGAGGACGCGGTCACCAAGGCGGCCGCCGCCGACGGCGCCACCTACGGCATCGTCGAGGACTACGTCGGGCACGGCATCGGCACCGAGATGCACCAGGACCCGCAGGTGCCCAACTACCGCGTCCGGGACAAGGGCCCCACCGTGCGGTCCGGCCTGACCGTCGCGATCGAGCCGATGGTGACGCTGGGATCCGCCGACACCGCGGTCCTGGAGGACGACTGGACCGTCGTCACGACCGATGGCACGCGGGCGGCGCACTGGGAGAACTCCGTGGCCGTCACCGACGAGGGCCTGTGGGTGCTCACCGAGCTCGACGGCGGCAAGGCGCGGCTGGAAGCCCTCGGCGCGGCATACGCGCCCCTGGACTGAGCGCCGCACCGTCCTGACCTGCCCCGATCCGCAGCCCGTCGATTTCTCCTCCTGTGGGGGGATGGCGTAGGCTAGTGCGTCGGCTCACGAATGTCTCGTTCCACACCCTCGCGGGTCCGCCCGCAGAGGTGTCGGGACGTGCCTTTCGTCGTGCCGGATGAATCATCAGTGGCCACACTGACCGGTCCCACCCGGGGCCGGCTCGTTCGACGGATTGCGGAGGATATGGCCAAGAAGGACGGTGTCATCGAGATCGAGGGCACGATCGTCGAGGCTCTGCCGAACGCGATGTTCCGCGTGGAGCTGACCAACGGTCACAAGGTTCTTGCCCACATCTCGGGCAAGATGCGCCAGCACTACATCCGGATCCTCCCCGAGGACCGTGTCGTGGTGGAGCTCTCCCCGTATGACCTGACCCGCGGCCGCATCGTCTTCCGTTACCGCTGAGCGGGAGCTTCATCACTCCCGATCCCAACCAACTCCTCGGGGCTCGGTCGCGCACGCGGCCGGGAGGCGAGGGGCCCGATCTACAGACAGCAGGCAGATGAAGGTTCAGCCGAGCGTCAAGAAGATCTGCGACAAGTGCAAGGTGATCCGCCGTCACGGCCGGGTCATGGTGATCTGCGAGAACCTGCGCCACAAGCAGCGCCAGGGCTGAGCACCACCCACCGAGCACGACCCGCGGTCTTTCGAGAACGCACAGACACAACGCAGCGCCCGACCCCAGGACCCGTCCTGGACGTCACCCCCGGCACGGAGGCCGGGGACCGTGGGCCCGGGACCATTCCCGGGTCGGAAGCGGACCGGCGTTGCTCCAGACCTCCGTGTTGATCAGGAGAACTGACACAAGATGGCACGTCTTGTTGGTGTTGACCTCCCGCGCGAGAAGCGCGTCGAGATCGCACTCACCTACATCTTCGGCGTGGGTCGCACCCGCGCGAAGGAGACCCTGGCGGCGACGGGGGTCAACCCCGACACCCGCGTCCGCGACCTCGGCGACGAGGAGCTCGTGAAGCTCCGCGACTACCTCGAGGGCAACTTCAAGGTCGAGGGTGACCTCCGCCGCGAGGTCGCCGCCGACATCCGTCGCAAGGTCGAGATCGGCAGCTACGAAGGTCTTCGTCACCGTCGTGGCCTGCCCGTCCGCGGTCAGCGCACGAAGACCAACGCGCGCACCCGCAAGGGCCCGAAGCGCACCGTGGCCGGCAAGAAGAAGGCCGGCAAGAAGTAAGTCCGCTCGTGATCCGATCGCCGGGCTGCGCATATCGCGGCCGGCGAACCGAGTCGGACCACACTTCAACCACGTAGGAGATCTACCGCATGCCTCCCAAGAGCCGTACGGCTGCGGGCGCCAAGAAGGTGCGCCGCAAGGAGAAGAAGAACGTCGCCCACGGGCACGCTCACATCAAGAGCACGTTCAACAACACCATCATCTCGATCACCGACCCGACCGGGGCCGTGATCTCGTGGGCCTCTGCCGGCCAGGTCGGCTTCAAGGGCTCGCGCAAGTCCACCCCGTTCGCCGCGCAGATGGCCGCCGAGGCGGCCGCACGTCGTGCCATGGAGCACGGCATGCGCAAGGTCGACGTCTTCGTCAAGGGCCCGGGCTCCGGTCGTGAGACCGCGATCCGCTCGCTGACCGCCACCGGCCTCGAGGTCGGCGCCATCAGCGACGTCACGCCCTCGCCGCACAACGGCGTCCGTCCGCCCAAGCGTCGTCGCGTCTGAGACCGGGAGAGAGATAAGACATGGCTCGTTACACCGGCCCCATCACCAAGAAGTCGCGTCGCCTCAAGGTCGACCTCGTCGGCGGCGACAAGAACTTCGAGCTCCGTCCCTTCCCGCCCGGCCAGCACGGCCGTCGCCGGATCCAGGAGAAGGAGTACCTCACCCAGCTGCAGGAGAAGCAGAAGGCCCGCTTCACCTACGGCGTCATGGAGAAGCAGTTCCGCGGTTACTACGAGGAGGCCTCGCGCCGCCCCGGCAAGACCGGTGAGAACCTGCTGCAGATCCTCGAGTCCCGCCTGGACAACGTGATCTACCGCGCCGGCCTGGCCCGGACCCGTCGCGCCGCCCGCCAGCTGGTGACCCACGGTCACTTCCTGGTCAACGGCGTTCGCGTCGACGTCCCGTCCTACCGCGTCTCGCAGTACGACATCATCGACGTCCGCCCGAAGTCGGCCGAGACCTTCCCGATCGAGCTGGCCCGCCAGACGTTCGGCGAGCGTCCCGTCCCGGCGTGGATGCAGGTCGTCCCGGGCTCCCTGCGGGTCCTCATCCACCAGCTGCCCGTCCGTGAGCAGATCGACACGATCCTCACCGAGCAGCTCATCGTGGAGCTCTACTCGAAGAACTGACGTTCTTCACCCGGTGTGCCGGGTGGCCACCTCCCCCGGGAGGCAACCACCCGGCATACCCAGGGCTCGCGGCACGGACAGAGGTGCCACGGGTCGCGGACCATCACGGGTCCGCCGTTTCACGAGGCGTCAAATAGCGGTCGCCCGTGGGAAGGAAACTCCAGTGCTCATCGCGCAGCGCCCCACCCTCAGCGAGGACGTCGTCTCCGACGCCCGCTCGCGGTTCGTCATCGAGCCGCTCGAGCCGGGATTCGGCTACACCCTCGGCAACTCCCTCCGCCGCACCCTGCTCTCGAGCATCCCGGGTGCCGCGGTCACCAGCATCCGCATCGACGGCGTGCTCCACGAGTTCTCGACGGTCCCCGGTGTCAAGGAGGACGTCACCGAGATCATCCTGAACATCAAGGGCCTGGTCGTCTCCAGCGAGCACGACGAGCCGGTCGTCATGTACCTGCGCAAGCAGGGCCCCGGCGCCGTCACCGCCGCTGACATCGCGCCCCCGGCCGGTGTCGAGGTCCACAACCCGGACCTGCACATCGCCACCCTGAACGGCAAGGGCAAGCTCGAGATGGAGCTGACCGTCGAGCGTGGCCGTGGCTACGTCTCCGCCGCGCAGAACAAGACCGGCGACGCCGAGATCGGCCGCATCCCGGTTGACTCGATCTACAGCCCGGTGCTGGCCGTGACCTACAAGGTCGAGGCCACCCGTGTCGAGCAGCGCACCGACTTCGACAAGCTGATCGTCGACGTCGAGACCAAGAACAGCATCGCCCCGCGCGACGCGATGGCCTCGGCCGGCAAGACCCTGGTCGAGCTGTTCGGCCTGGCCCGTGAGCTCAACGTCGAGGCCGAGGGCATCGACATGGGCCCGAGCCCGACCGATGCCGCCCTGGCTGCCGACCTGGCGCTGCCGATCGAGGACCTGGACCTGACCGTCCGCTCCTACAACTGCCTCAAGCGCGAGGGCATCCACACCGTGGGTGAGCTCGTGGCCCGCAGCGAGGCCGACCTGCTCGACATCCGCAACTTCGGTGCGAAGTCGATCGACGAGGTCAAGGCCAAGCTGGTCGGCATGGGGCTGCAGCTCAAGGACAGCCCGCCCGGGTTCGACCCGAGCGCTGTCGTGGGCAGCTTCGACGACGACTTCGACGAGGACCAGTCCTTCGCCGAGGACGAGCAGTACTGACCGCCTGACCGATTTCTGTGACCAACCCGCACACAGCGGTTCGGTCAGAACTCTGAGGAGAACAACCCATGCCCACGCCCACCAAGGGTCCCCGCCTCGGCGGCGGTCCGGCGCACGAGCGGCTGATCCTGGCCAACCTGGCCACCTCGCTGTTCGAGCACGACCAGATCACGACCACCGAGGCCAAGGCCAAGCGCCTGCGCCCGCTGGCCGAGCGTCTCGTCACGTTCGCCAAGCGCGGTGACCTGCACGCCCGTCGCCGGGTGCTCACGGTCGTCCGTGACAAGGGCGTCGTGCACCGCCTCTTCACCGAGATCGCTCCCGACATGGAGCAGCGCCCCGGTGGCTACACCCGCATCACCAAGATCGGCAACCGCAAGGGCGACAACGCCCCCATGGCCGTGATCGAGCTGGTGCGCGAGCCGCTGTCCCCGAAGAAGGCCACCGTCGCCGAGGCCGAGGCTGCGACCAAGCGCGCCGCCAAGTCCACCAAGGCGAAGGAGGAGGCCCCCGCCGAGGCCGAGGTCGAGGAGACCGTCGAGGCTCCGGCCGAGACCGCCGAGACCACGGAGGCCCCGGCCGCCGAGGCCACGGACGAGTCCGGCAAGGCCGACGCCTGAGCCAGGCGGCTCACGCAGGCGCACTAGGCTGCGCTGCATGAACACCGACGAGCCCGTCGTCCCCGCACCAGGGGGCGGCGGGCTCGTCCGTGTCCGCATCGACTTCGCCTACGACGGCACGGACTTCTCCGGATGGGCCGCGCAGCCGGGGCTGCGCACCGTCGAGCAGGAGCTGTCCACCGCGCTGACCACCGTGCTGCGCGCACCGGAGCCGGTCCGCCTCACGGTGGCCGGACGCACCGACGCCGGGGTCCACGCCCGCGGCCAGGTGTGCCACGCCGACGTGGACCCGGAGGCGTTCGGGCGGCTGCCCGGCCGGTCAACCCGCACCCCGGAGCTGGCGGCCGTGACCCGGCTCGGCGGGGTGCTGCCGCCAGACGTCGTGGTGCGCCGGGTCAGCGTCGCGCCCGAGGGGTTCGACGCCCGCTTCTCGGCGGTCCAGCGCCGCTACCTCTACCGGCTGTGCGACCGGCCCGCCCAGGCCGACCCGCTGCGCCGGCGCGACACGGTCACGGTGCGCCACGAGCTCGACGTGGAGGCCATGCACCAGGCGGCACAGCTGCTGCTGGGGCTGAAGGACTTCGCCGCCTTCTGCAAGAAGCGCGAGGGGGCCACGACGATCCGCACCCTCCTCGACTACGCGTGGACCCGTGACGAGGACGGCATGCTGCTCGGGCGGGTCGAGGCCGACGCGTTCTGCCACTCCATGGTCCGGTCCCTGGTCGGGGCCGTGCTGCCGGTCGGGGAGGGGCGCCAGCCCGTCGAGTGGCCGGCGCAGGTCCTCTCCGCCGGGCACCGCGACCCCCGCGTGGTGGTCATGCCGCCGCACGGGCTGTCCCTGGAGGAGGTCAGCTACCCGCCGGACGCCGAGCTGGCCGCCCGTGCCCGCGAGGCCAGGGCAGTGCGCACCGTCGCCGGGGGTGCTCAGGGCGCCATGGCCGCCCAGCCGCGGTAGTCCTCGACCGCGATACCGGCGTAGGTGGCGCTGCCCGTCAGGGCAGCGTCGACCTGGCCGAGCTCGGCCTCCATCTGGGTGCGGGTCATCCCGAAGAAGGTCTGCTTGCCCCCGGTTGGGTCGCTGCCGAGGTCGTTCGTCTCCTGGCCGATGCGCACCGGCCTGCCGGTCGCCCTGGCGCTGGCCAGCGCGGCGGCAGCGATGTCCAGCGTGCCGTCGGTGCCGGCGGCGTGGTTGCGGTAGGCCATCACGGTGGTCCCGGCGACCCGGGTCATGACCGCCCGGTCCAGTGGCGTCCGGCCGTAGCTGACCGTGTTGAACCAGAAGGGGATGTCCGCCTCGAGCGGGTGGGAGCGGCCGGCGCTGGAGGCGAGTGTCGACAGCAGGCCGAGGTAGCGCTTGACCGTGCCGGACTGGTCGGTGGACCACGACGCCAGCAGGTAGGGCTCGACGTCGACGTGGATGCCGGTGAACAGCCCGCTGGCCAGGGCCGGCGTGAGCCAGCTGGAGACCACCCACGAGGGAGAATCCACCCAGCCGGCGTCTCCGCCGAGGGCGTCGACCTGCATACCCTCGGCGCGGGCCCGGGCGCTGAGCTGCTGCAGGCGGGGCAGGTCGGGGGAGGAGGTGACCTGCGGCGGCACCGCCACGAAGAGCCGGCTGACCCCGCGGTCCCGGGCGAACGCGACGACGGTCGCGGGGTCGTCGGCGCCCCACACCCACATGGCCCGGCCCGAGGCGGGCGGGGGAGCGCTGGCGTGCTTGCCCCCCGCGGCCAGGGCGGGCGTGGCTGCGCCGACGGCGAGGAGGCCGGCCAGTGCGGCAGCCAGGGACAGGGTGAGGGCGCGGACAGGGGTCATGCGGCGAGCCATGCTGCCTCCACTCCGGCGTGTCACCGGCATCGACCGCGCCGGGAGGCTCAGCATGCGGCCGGCTGCACCGTCCCGCGCGCCGGTTTGACGAACCCGTGACCATTCACGATGGCTGTGTGGCGGGCATTGCGGGTGAAACCAGGATGACTCGGCGGCCCCCGGTGAGGGACAGTTGGCGGTTGTGGGCCACGTCGACATCAATGCCATCAGCTACTCCCTGCCCGACGGGCGTCCCCTGCTCGGCGAGGTCAGCCTCCGCGTGGGCGAGGGGGCCAAGGTCGCGCTGATCGGGCCCAACGGCACCGGCAAGACCACTCTGCTGCGCATCGTCAGCGGTGACCTCGACGCCCACGACGGCGCGGTCACCCGCTCCGGCGGCCTCGGCGTGATGCGCCAGTTCATCGGCAAGGTCCGCGACGACACCACGGTGCGCGACCTGCTGGTCAGCGTCGCCCCGCCAGCGGTCCGCGCCGCCGCGCAGGCCGTCGACGCCGCCGAGCTGGCGATGATGGAGCAGGACGACGAGAAAACCCAGATGGCCTATGCCCAGGCGCTCGCCGACTGGGCCGACGCCGGGGGCTACGAGCACGAGACGCTCTGGGACGTGTGCACCGTGGCCGCGCTCGGCGTGCCGTACGAGAAGGCCCAGTGGCGGGCCGTGCGCACCCTCTCCGGCGGCGAGCAGAAGCGGCTGGTCCTGGAGGCGCTGCTGCGCGGGCCGGAGGAGGTCCTGCTCCTGGACGAGCCGGACAACTACCTCGACGTGCCGACCAAGCGTTGGCTGGAGGAGCAGCTCATCGGCTCGCCCAAGACCGTGCTGTTCGTCAGCCACGACCGCGAGCTGCTCGACCGTGTCGCCACCCGCGTGGCCACGCTCGAGCCGGGCGCGGCGGGCAGCACCCTGTGGGTGCACCCGGCCGGCTTCGCGACCTACCCGCAGGCCCGCATCGACCGGAACGCCAAGCTCGAGGAGCTGCGCCGCCGCTGGGACGAGGAGCACGCCAAGCTCAAGGCGCTGGTGTTGATGTACAAGACCAAGGCCGCCTACAACGACGGCCTCGCCAGCCGCTACCAGGCGGCCAAGACCCGCCTGGCCAAGTTCGAGGAGGCCTGCCCGCCCGAGGCCGTCGCCGCCGAGCAGAACGTGCGGATGCGGCTCACCGGCGGTCGCACGGCCAAGCGGGCGGTGATCATCGAAGGGCTCGAGCTCACCGGGCTGATGAAGCCGTTCGACCTCGAGGTCTGGTACGGCGAGCGGGTCGCGGTCCTGGGCAGCAACGGCTCGGGCAAGTCGCACTTCCTGCGGCTGCTCGCCCGCGGCGGCAGCGACCCCGACATCGAGCACCGCCCGGTCGGGGACGTCGTCCCCGCCCCGGTCGAGCACACCGGTGTCGCGCGCCTGGGCTCCCGGGTCCGCCCCGGCTGGTTCGCCCAGACCCACGAGCACCCGGAGCTGTCGACCCGCACCCTGCTGGAGATCCTGCACCGGGGCGACGAGCACCGGGCCGGCAAGCCGCGCGACGAGGCGGCGCGGGCACTGGACCGCTACGGCCTGGCCCGTTCCTCGGAGCAGACGTTCGCCTCGCTCTCAGGAGGGCAGCAGGCGCGGTTCCAGATCCTGCTGCTGGAGCTGAGCGGGGCGACGATGCTGCTGCTGGACGAGCCGACGGACAACCTCGACCTGCACTCGGCCGAGGCGCTCGAGGAGGGCCTGGCGGCCTTCGACGGCACAGTGCTCGCGGTCACCCACGACCGGTGGTTCGCCCGGGGCTTCGACCGGTTCCTCGTCTTCGGCGAGGACGGCGGGGTCTACGAGGCGGACGAGCCGGTCTGGGACGAGGGCCGGGTCCGCCGGGTCCGCTGAAGTCTGCGGCACCGGAGGTGGGCTGCAAGAACTTGCAGAAACTTTGCACTCCACCTCTGGTGCTGCGGCCGGGCTGGGCCTAACGTTCGCGGGGCGGTCCGCCGGGGCGGGGGGCCGCGACTCACCGACGGGCGGCCTCAGGGGGCGCTCGCTGACGTCCAGGAGTGCCCGTGGCCGGTCGCTGGTCCACCGTCGTCGCTGCCGTCGCAGCATCCACGCTCGCCACCGTCGGCCTGGTGCCGGCGCTGGCGCCCACCGCGGCGGCGGCCGAGCGCACCGCCACGCTGGTCGGCTCGCTGCAGTCCGAGCTCGGCTGCTCCGACGACTGGCAGCCGGACTGCACGGGCACCGACCTGACCCGCGAGGGCGACGGCACGGCATACGGCAGGGACTTCCGGGTGCCGGCCGGCAGCTACGAGCTCAAGGTGGCGATCAACCACAGCTGGGACGAGAGCTACGGCGCCGACGGCGCCAAGGGCGGGGCCAACATCCCGCTGGTGCTGCAGGGACCCGCCACGGTGCACGTGTCCTACGACGACCAGACGCACAAGATCGGCATCACCCCGACCGACCTGCCCGGCCCGGCGACGGCGGCCGACAAGGCGCTTGCCGGCTCGAGCCTGCGCGGGCCGCTGACCCGCGAGCGGTTCTACTTCGTCATGGCCGACCGGTTCGCCAACGGCAACCCCGCCAACGACAGCGGCGGCCTGACCGGCACCCGGATGGACACCGGCTTCGACCCGACGGACAAGGGGTTCTACCACGGCGGTGACCTGGCGGGGCTGACAGGCAAGCTCGACTACATCAAGTCCCTGGGCACCACGGCGATCTGGCTGACGCCGGCGTTCAAGAACCGCCCGGTGCAGGGCAGCGGGGCCGACGCCAGCGCCGGCTACCACGGCTACTGGATCACCGACTTCACGAAGATCGACCCGCACCTGGGCAGCAACGAGGACATGAAGCGCCTTGTCGCAGCCGCCCACGCCAAGGGGATGAAGGTCTTCTTCGACATCATCACCAACCACACCGCCGACGTCATCGACTCCGCGGACGGCCAGCACGGCTACGTGTCCAAGGCCCAGCGGCCCTACACCGACGCCAGAGGGAAGGCCTTCGACGACAAGGCCTACGCCGGGGGTGACACCTTCCCGGCGCTGGACCCGGCGACCTCGTTCCCGCACCCGCCGACGTTCCGCACCGAGGCGGACAAGACCGTCAAGGTGCCGGCATGGTTGAACGACCCGACGCTCTACCACAACCGCGGTGACTCGACCTTCGCCGGCGAGTCCGCGGAGTACGGCGACTTCGTCGGGCTGGACGACCTGTGGACCGAGCAGCCCAAGGTCGTCAACGGCATGACCGACATCTACAAGCACTGGGTCGACTTCGGCATCGACGGCTTCCGCATCGACACCGTCAAGCACGTCAACCTCGAGTTCTGGCAGCACTTCTCGCCAGCCGTCATGGAGCACGCGCGGGCCCAGGGCAACAGCCGGTTCTTCATGTTCGGCGAGGTCTACGACGCCGACCCCAAGGTCATGAGCCGGTTCACCACCGCCGGGCGCCTGCCCGCGACCCTCGACTTCGGCTTCCAGTCGAACGCGCTCGCATTCGCCCAGGGCAAGGCGACCACAGGGCTGCGCGACTTCTACGCCGGCGACGACTACTACACCGACACCGACTCCAACGCCTACGAGCTGCCGACCTTCCTCGGCAACCACGACATGGGCCGGATCGCCATGATGCTCAAGGGATCTGGCTCCTCCGGCGACGACCTCATGGCGCGCACGAAGCTCGCCAACGAGCTGATGTTCCTCACCCGGGGGCAGCCGGTCGTCTACTACGGCGACGAGCAGGGCTTCATCGGCAGCGGCGGCGACAAGGACGCCCGGCAGGACATGTTCGCCACCAAGGTGCCGGACTACGCCTCGCAGGAGGTGCTCGGCGGCGCCTCCGGCAGCAAGGACCGGTATGACGAGTCCGCGCCGCTGTACCGCCAGCTCCAGTTCCTGGAGCGGCTGCGGGCGGCGAACCCCGGGCTCGCCGACGGCGCACAGATCCACCGCTACGCCTCCGACGGCGCCGGCATCTACGCGTTCAGCCGCGTCGACGCGGGGACCGGCACGGAGTACGTCGTGGCCGCCAACAACGCCACCACCGCGAAGTCGGCGACGTTCAGCACCTACAGCGACCGGATGCACTTCGCCCCGCTGCTGGGCGCAACCCGCGACCTGGTCTCCGGCGCGGACGACCGGGTCAGCGTCACCGTGCCGCCGCTGTCGGTGTCGGTGTGGAAGGCCCGCAGTGGCCTGTCGCACCGGCGCACCGCGCCTGCGGTCTACCTCACCTCGCCCCAGGCGGGGGGAGTGGTCGGGGGCCGGGCCGAGGTCGGCGCCGCGATCCCGGAGAACGCGTTCGCCCAGGTGAGCTTCGCCTGGCGGGCGGCCGGGACGAGCCAGTGGCACCCGCTCGGCACCGACGACAACGCGCCGTACCGTGTCTTCCACGACGTCAGCGGCCTGGCCAAGGGCACCCTGCTGGAGTACCGCGCGGTCGCGAAAGACAGCAGCGGCAACATCTCGGCGAGCTCGTCCTACGGGGTCGTCGGCGACGCCCAGGCCACCGGCGGCAGCGGCGGCTCCGGCGGGGTCGGCCCGGTCACCCAGCCCGACAACGTCAGCGTGCCGGGCAGCCACAACTCCGAGATGGGCTGCTCGGGTGACTGGCAGCCGGACTGCGCCCAGGCGCAGCTCTCGCTCGACGCCAAGGACCAGGTCTGGAAGGGCACGACCACCTCGCTCCCGGCCGGGGACTACGAGTACAAGGTCGCCATCGACAAGAGCTGGGACGAGAACTACGGCGCCGGCGGGGCGAAGGGCGGCAGCAACATCGCCTTCACCGCGCCCGGCGGCCCGGTCACCTTCTACTACGACCACGCGACGCACTACGCCACGAGCACGGCACAGGGGCCGATCATCACCGCGCCCGGCTCGTTCCAGAGCAAGCTGGGCTGCCCGGCCGACTGGAGCCCGGACTGCATGCGCCCGTGGCTGCAGGACCCCGACGGTGACGGGACCTACACGTGGTCGACGGACCAGATCCCTGCGGGCAGCTACGAGTTCAAGGTCGCCCACAACCTGTCCTGGGACGAGAACTACGGCGCCGGCGGTGCCCCGGGCGGGGCCAACATCGGCTTCTCGGTGCCCTCGGACGGCACGGTCGTGACGTTCTCCTACGTCCTCGCGACGCACCAGGTCAGCGTCAAGACCTCGCGGGCCGGTGCCTCCCCGGACCTGAAGAAGGCCAAGGCCTACTGGGTCAGCCGCGACCTGCTCGCCTGGCCGGCCAGTGGTGTGCCTGCCGGCTCCGACCCGGCGCTGCTGCACTGGCGGCTGCACTGGTCCCCGACCGGCAGCCTCGGCGTGGACGCCGAGGCGGTCACCGGCGGCTCCACCGCAGACCTGACGTATGACGCGTCCGGGCTCCCGGCCTCCGTCACCGCCGCGCACCCCGAGCTCAAGGGCTACCTCGCGCTGCGCCTGGACCGGGCCGTGGCCCGGCAGGCAGAGGAGGTCCTGCGCGGCCAGGTGGCGGTCGGGCTCTACGACGACCTGGGCCGGCTGCTCGACGCCACCGGGGTGCAGACCCCGGGGGTGCTCGACGACCTCTACGCCTCGGCAGCCTCTCGGCGCAGCCTGGGCGTCACGTGGGACGGGCGCACACCTTCGTTCGCGCTGTGGGCGCCGACCGCCCGGTCGGTCGACCTGCTGACCTGGCCGGCCGCCTCGGCTGCCGACGCGCCGGTGTCCGCCGCCACGAGGACGGCCATGCGTCGTCAGGGCGACGGCTCGTGGACGGTGGCGGGCCGCCCGCAGTGGCGCGGCGCGCGATACCTCTATGACGTGGAGGTGTTCGCCCCCACCACCGGCAACGTCGAGCACAACCTCGTCACCGACCCCTACTCGGTGGCGCTGACGCTGGACTCGACCCGCTCGGTCGCGGTGGACCTGGCCGACCCGGCCTACCGCCCCGCCCTGTGGTCGGGGACGCCGTCGCCGACACTGAGGCAGGACGTGGACTCCACGATCTACGAGCTGCACGTGCGGGACTTCTCGATCGGCGACCCCAGCGTGCCCGCCGACCACCGCGGCTCCTACCTCGCCTTCGCCGACAACGGCAACGGCACCAAGCACCTCAAGGCGCTCGCGGCTGCGGGGCTCAACACCGTGCACCTGCTGCCGACGTTCGACATCGCCTCGATCGAGGAGGACCCGGCCAAGCAGGCCAGGCCCGCCTGTGACCTGGCCTCCTACGCCCCGGCCAGTGAGGAGCAGCAGAAGTGCGTCACGGCCGTCGCAGGCAAGGACGCCTTCAACTGGGGCTACGACCCGTGGCACTGGATGGCGCCGGAGGGCTCCTACGCCTCCAGCGCCGCGGCGGCCGACGGCGGCCAGCGGGTCGCGCAGTTCCGCACCATGGTCGGCGGCCTGCACCGGGACGGCCTGCGGGTCGTGCTGGACCAGGTGTTCAACCACACGCCGGCCAGCGGTGAGGCGCCGACGTCGGTGCTCGACCAGGTCGTTCCCGGCTACTACCAGCGGCTCAACGCGACCGGCGCGGTGGAGACCTCGACCTGCTGCCAGAACGTCGCCACGGAGCACGCCATGGCGCAGAAGATCATGGTCGACTCGGTCGTCTCGTGGGCTCGCAGCTACCACGTCGACGGGTTCCGCTTCGACCTCATGGGGCACCACAGCCGCGACACCATGCTCGCGGTGCGCCACGCCCTCGACGCCCTGACGCTGCAGCACGACGGCGTCGACGGCCGCTCGATCTACCTCTACGGCGAGGGCTGGAACTTCGGCGAGGTGGCCAACAACGCGCTGTTCACCCAGGCCACGCAGGGCCAGCTCGGCGGCACGCACATCGGCACGTTCTCGGACCGCCTCCGCGACGCGGTCCGCGGTGGCGGGCCGTTCGACGACGACCCGCGCAAGCAGGGCTTCGGCAGCGGCGAGGCGACCGACCCCAACGGGGCCGCGGTCAACGACGGCGCGGCCGGCTCGCTGCCGCACGACACCGACCTCGTCGAGCTCGGCCTCGCCGGCAACCTGCGGGCGTTCACCTTCACCGACACCGAGGGCAAGGTCGTGCGCGGTGACCAGGTCGACTACAACGGCGCCCCGGCGGGCTACGCCGACCAGCCGGACGAGGTCGTCAGCTACGTCGACGCCCACGACAACGAGACGCTGTGGGACTCGCTGACCTACAAGCTGCCGGTGTCCACGAGCATGGCCGACCGGGTCCGGATGAACACCCTGTCGCTGGCGACCACCGCCCTGTCGCAGACCCCGTCGTTCTGGCACGCGGGCGCAGACCTGTTGCGCAGCAAGAGCTTTGACCGCGACAGCTATGACAGTGGCGACTGGTTCAACACCCTGGACTGGACCGGCGCGGACAACGGGTTCGGCCACGGCCTGCCGCCGGAGGGCTCCAACAGCGCCAAGTGGCCGTACATGAAGCCGCTGCTGGCGAACCCGGCACTCAAGCCGTCGGCGACCGACGTGGCGACCGCCTCGGCCCAGGCCCAGGAGCTGCTGCGGCTGCGCTTCTCCTCGCCGCTGTTCCGCCTCGGCTCGGCCGACGCCATCCGCGCCAAGGTCGGCTTCCCGGTCTCCGGCACCGGTGACGCCCACCCGGGCGTGGTCGTCATGCGCATCGACGACACCAAGGGCACCGATGCCGACCCGGCCCTGAAGGGCCTGGTCGTGGTGTTCAACGCCTCGCCGGCCGCGGTGGCCCAGAAGCTGCCCGGTATGACGGGTGCCGACCTGGCGCTGTCCCCGGTCGAGGCCGGGGGAGCGGACCCGGTGGTCAAGGCCTCCCGGTGGGACGCCTCGAGCAGCACCCTGACGGTGCCTGCCCGGACCGTGGCGGTGTTCGTGCAGCACTGACGTACACGGGGTGAGGGGCCCCGGTGTGCCGGCCACCCGGCATACCGGGGCCTTTGCCTGCGCGGGTCAGCTGCGCCGGGGTGGGTCGACCGGCAGGGGGCAGGTGTAGACCGTGACCCGCTTGGCCTGCGGGTTGCCGGCGCCGACGCGGCGGTAGCGCTCGAGCAGGTCGTGCAGCTCGCCGCGCAGGCTCGCGAGCTGGGCCGGGGTGACGAGCACGAGGTGGTCCTCCAGCCCCACCTGCTCCTGCCAGTCCGCGGGCCAGTCCGCGCGGGTGTCCAGCCAGTCCTGGGACTTCTCGGCGAAGTGCTGCACGTAGTCGCGGGCCAGCCAGTCCAGGGCGGCGTCGTCGTCGCCGTCGTCGGCGGGTTCGGGGCGGGGGCTGCCGCCGGGGCTGGCCGCCCACAGCCGGCGCCGGCCCGTGCCCTCACCGGTGTCGACCACGAGGCCGACCTCGGCGAGCTTGCGCAGGTGGTAGCTCGTCGCGCCGGTGTTGGTGCGCAGCCGCGCCGCCAGGGCGGTCGCGGTGGCCGGGCCGGCGCCACGCAGCTCGGCCATGACCCGCGCGCGGACCGGGTGGGCCAGCACCCGCAGGCCCGGCCCGTCGACGTGGAAGGAGGCGGAGGACGTGGTCACGAATGCACAATACTTGTGCACAATCTGTTTGCACAAACGGGCTCAGGAAGCCCCCACGCGGCCGCTGACCGGCGGATTCGTGCTCAGATCCCGGGTGAGGGCGAGGATTTGGAGGCCTCTTCGGGGCGTCGGTAAACTCATCTCTCGTTGTGCAACTGGCGGCCCGTGGGTCGCAGGCCCCCGGTCCGCCGGGCGG
This sequence comes from Oryzihumus sp., assembly GCF_054325275.1. Classification (NCBI taxonomy): domain Bacteria; kingdom Bacillati; phylum Actinomycetota; class Actinomycetes; order Micrococcales; family Intrasporangiaceae; genus Oryzihumus; species Oryzihumus sp. The sequence continues at coordinate 19,766 of NZ_JBTCWL010000027.1, read as the reverse complement.
AGCGCACTCCACGTCGTTGAGTCATCACGAGAGAACGAAGGCATAACCGTGCGTACGTACACCCCCAAGGCCAGCGAGGTCACCCGCGCCTGGCACGTCATCGACGCGACTGACGTCGTCCTTGGCTGCCTCGCGAGCCAGACCGCGATCCTCCTGCGGGGCAAGCACAAGCCGACCTTCGCCCCGCACGTCGACACCGGTGACTTCGTCATCATCATCAACGCCGACAAGGTCGCCCTCACCGGCGCCAAGCTGGAGAAGAAGAAGGCGTACCGCCACTCCGGCTTCCCGGGCGGCCTGAAGGCCACGACCTACCAGGAGCTGCTCGCCAAGAGCCCCGAGAAGGCCGTCGAGAAGGCCATCCGCGGCATGATCCCCAAGAACTCCCTCGGCCGCCAGCAGCTGTCCAAGCTGAAGGTCTACGCCGGCGACACCCACCCGCACCAGGCCCAGAAGCCGGTGCCCTTCGAGATCTCACAGGTCGCGCAGTAAGTCCGGCTCCCGCCAGACCTGTGCAGAAAACGAACGAGGAGAATCGTGGCTGACACCACCCCCGTCGACACCGCTGACATCGCGGGCGACGAGCAGGAGCTTTCCAACTACACCAGCGAGTCCGAGGCCCCGGCCGCGGCAGAGGCGCGCCGCCCGGTCGTCACCGCCCCCGGCGCCGGCACCGGCCGTCGCAAGCAGGCCATCGCCCGCGTGCGCATCGTCCCCGGCACCGGCGAGTGGAAGATCAACGGCCGCACGCTGGATGAGTACTTCCCGAACAAGGTCCACCAGCAGATCGTCAACGAGCCCCTGAAGGTGCTCGAGCTCGACGGCTCCTACGACGTGCTCGTGCGCGTCCACGGTGGTGGCCCCTCCGGCCAGGCCGGCGCCGTGCGTCTGGGTGTGGCCCGTTCGCTCAACGAGGTCGACGCCGAGGCCAACCGCCCGACGCTGAAGAAGGCCGGCTTCCTGACCCGTGACGCCCGTGTCCCGGAGCGCAAGAAGGCTGGTCTGAAGAAGGCCCGCAAGGCGCCTCAGTACAGCAAGCGCTGATCCATCGCAGTCCCGCCAGTGGCGGCTTCGGACCCTGCACGCGTGCAGGCCTTCGGAGCCGCCACTGCGGTTTTGGGGGTACGTTTCCACAGATGCCCCGCACCGCCCGCCCCTGCCGTATGGCGGGTGGCCCGGTGCGTGGGATGACTCCACCGAGAGGCTGAACTCGTGGCTCGACTCTTTGGCACCGACGGCGTTCGCGGGCTCGCGAACCGCGACGTCACTGCCGAGCTCGCCCTGGACCTGTCCGTCGCTGCGGCCCACGTGCTGGCTGAGGCCGGCGCCTTCGAGGGGCACCGCCCCCGCGCCGTGCTGGGCCGTGACCCCCGTGCGTCGGGGGAGTTCCTCGCGGCTGCCGTGACCGCCGGCCTGCTGTCCGCCGGCGTCGACGTGCTCGACGCGGGTGTGCTGCCGACCCCGGCGATCGCGTTCCTGACCGCCGACTCCGACGCCGACCTCGGCGTGATGCTGTCGGCCTCGCACAACGCCATGCCCGACAACGGCATCAAGTTCTTCGCCCGCGGCGGGCACAAGCTCCCCGACGACGTCGAGGACGCCATCGAGGCCCGCATGCGCGAGCCGTGGGACCGCCCGACCGGAGCCCGGGTCGGCCGCCTGCGCACCTTCGAGGGGGGTGCCGAGCGCTACGTCGAGCACCTGCTGTCGGCACTGCCGCACCGCCTCGACGGCCTGCGCGTGGTCATCGACGCGGCCCATGGCGCGGCCAGCGAGGTCTCCCCGGAGGCGTTCCGCCGGGCCGGGGCCGACATCGTGGTCATCGGGGGCGAGCCTGACGGGCTCAACATCAACGACGGCTACGGCTCGACCCACCTGGACAACCTGCGCAAGGCGGTCGTCGAGCACGGCGCCGACCTCGGTGTCGCCCACGACGGCGACGCCGACCGCTGCCTGGCTGTCGACGCCCGCGGTGAGGTCGTCGACGGCGACCAGATCATGGCGATCCTGTCCCTGGCCATGCGCGACCACGGCACCCTGGCCCAGGACACGCTGGTCACGACGGTCATGAGCAACCTCGGCATGTTCCAGGCGCTGGAGCGAGAGGGCATCACCGTCAAGCAGACCGCGGTCGGGGACCGCTACGTGCTCGAGGAGATGAAGGCCTCGAAGCTCTCCCTCGGCGGCGAGCAGTCCGGGCACGTCATCGCCCTGGACCACGGCACGACGGGTGACGGGGTGCTGACCGGCCTGCTGCTCGCCTCCCGCGTGGCGGAGACCGGCCGTAGCCTGCAGGACCTCGCCTCGGTGATGACCCGTCTCCCGCAGGTCATGATCAACGTCAAGGGCGTCGACAAGAACCGCGTCGACGACCACGAGGACGTCCAGGCCGAGGTGCAGGCCGTCGAGGCCGAGCTGGCCGGGACGGGCCGCGTCCTGCTGCGCAAGTCCGGCACCGAGCCGGTGGTCCGCGTCATGGTCGAGGCGGACAACGAGGACCGTGCGACCGAGGCTGCCGAGCGCCTGGCCGCCGTGGTGGAGAAGCACCTGGCTCTCTGAGCCACCGAGGACGCGTCGGCCCGGCCCCACATCGGGGCCGGGCCCTTCGTCTTGCCGGGCCCCTTCGTCGTGCCGGGCCCTTCGTCGTGCCCGGGGTCAGTCCAGGACGGTGAGCTCGTCACCCACGTGCAGGGTGCCCACGGTGTCGGGGATCAGCTGGCGGCCGAACCACGTGACCCCGTCCCACTTGCGATGGCGGGACAGGGTGCGGATCGGCTCCTTGTCCCGGCGGTGCGGGTCCTCAGGGTCGATCGTGGTCATCACGCAGCGGTCGATGTGCTTGACGACCCGCAGCTCCACCTCGCCGATGCGCACCCGCTTCCAGTCGTCCTCGGCGAAGGCCCGGTCCACTCCGTCGATGACCAGGTTGGGCCGGAACCGTTGGATCGAAAGGGGATCGGGCGCCGACTCGCCACGCTCGAGCGCAGCCTCGGTGATCCAGTCGTTGAGCTGGCGCAACGACGCGGTGGTGGTGAGCGTGACGGGGTAGCCGTCCGCGAGGGCGACGCTGTCACCCGGCCGGCCGTAGGCCGGGTTGGGGGAGCGGCGGGTCGGGTCGTCGCACCACACCAGGCGCAGCCCCGGGCGTCCGAGCACCCGGACCAGCCAGTCGTCCGCCTCGGCGCCGGCCGGGCGGGCCAGCAGCTCGTGTCGGTGCAGGCGGACCGGGACGTGCGCGGCCTCGGGCCGGTCAACCTCGAGCCGGGGCGCACCGGGCGCCTCGAGGGTCAGGGTTTCGCCGGGCTCGGTCGTGCTCGCGTGCACCGTGAACAGGGCGCGCTCCTCCCGGGCCGACAGCAGCACCCCGTCGGCGTCGACGACCATCCAGCGGCGGTCGCCCGCCAGACCCCACGGCTCGACCCTGGCGCGCTCGACGGGCAGGATCGCCCCGCTTTTGAGGGGGTGGATGTGCAGCTGGCTCAAGCGCATTCGCGCATCGTCCCACGTCGAGGGGTCTGAGCGAGGCTGCCGGCGGGGAGGGTGGCCACGGACCGGAAGGGGAGCGGTCGGCATACTGGCGGGGTCCACCCCCACCCAGATCAGGGAGTCACGCATGCCGTTCGAGGAAGTCACCGAGGTCGCCTACACCACTGCCGCCACCGCCACCGGCGGGCGCAGCGGCCGCGTCACCAGCGCGGACGGCGTGGTCGACTTCGAGCTGGCCCGCCCCGGCAGCTTCAGCGAGCCCAAGGCCAACCCGGAGACGCTGTTCGCCGCGGGCTACGCGTCCTGCTTCTCCGGCGCGCTGGCGTTCATGGCCGGCAAGGAGGGCGTGGACGTCAGCGCCTCCACGGTCACCGCGACCGTGTCCTTCGGCAAGACCGACACCGGCTTCGGTCTGGCCGTCGAGCTCGTCGCCGACCTGCCCGGGGTCGAGCCCGCACTGGCCGCCAAGCTGGTTGACCTCGCCCACGAGTTCTGCCCCTACTCCAAGGCGACCCGCGGCAACATCGACGTCACCGCGCGCCTGGCCTGAGCCTCGCGACACGACACGGCCCGCCCGGGGGCACCTGGGCGGGCCGTGTCGTCGTCCTGCGGGCTACTCCGGCTCGATGTCCCAGTCGAGGTCGCCGACCGCCTCGACGAGCTGCGCGCGGCCCTCGTCCAGCGCGTAGGTCGCGCCGACCACCGCGAGCCGGCCGTCGGCCACCCGCTCGCCGATGATCGTGGAGCGTTCGACGAGCAGGCGGATGGTCTGGCGCACGTGCTCGGCCTCCACCGCATCGGGGTCGGTCTTGCCCTTGCGGTGGGCGATCAGCACGCTCGGGGTGACCCGCTCGACGATGTCGCGGATGTAGCCGCCCGGAAGCACGCCGTGCTCGACCGCGCTCATCGTCGCGGCCACGGCGCCACAGCTGTCGTGGCCAAGGACCACCACCAGCGGGATGTCGAGCACGCCGACCCCGAACTCGATGGAGCCCAGCACGCCGGAGTCGACGACGTGGCCGGCGGTGCGGACGACGAACAGGTCGCCCAGGCCCTGGTCGAAGATGATCTCCGCCGCGACGCGCGAGTCGCCGCAGCCGAACACGAGCGCGAACGGCTTCTGCCCCTCGGCGAGGCTGTGGCGCCGCTCGACGTCCTGGTTGGGGTGCTCGTGACGGCCCGAGACGAAGCGGGCGTTGCCATGCTCGAGCTCGGACCACGCCTGGGTCGGGGTGCCTGGACGGACCTCGTGCGCGCTCACAGGCCCGGCCGCTTCTGGATCGACATCGCCATCGGCTTGGTCACCGACGCGAAGAAGTCGTTGCCCTTGTCGTCCACGACGATGAAGGCCGGGAAGTCCTCCACCTCGATCCTCCACACCGCCTCCATGCCGAGCTCGGGGTACTCCAGCACCTCCACGCTCTTGATGCAGTCCTGCGCCAGCCGGGCGGCCGGGCCACCGATCGAGCCGAGGTAGAAGCCGCCGTGGGCCTCGCAGGCGCTGGTGACCTGGCCCGAGCGGTTGCCCTTGGCCAGCATCACCATCGAGCCGCCGGCCGCCTGGAACTGCTCCACGTAGGAGTCCATCCGCCCTGCCGTGGTGGGGCCGAACGACCCGCTGGCGTAGCCCTCGGGCGTCTTGGCCGGCCCGGCGTAGTAGACGGCGTGGTCCTTGAGGTACTGCGGCATCTCCTCGCCGGCGTCGAGGCGCTCCTTGATCTTGGCGTGGGCGATGTCGCGGGCCACGACCAGCGGGCCGGTCAGGGACAGCCGGGTCTTGACCGGGTGGCGGGTCAGCTCGGCGCGGATCTCGTCCATCGGCCGGTTGAGGTCGATGCGCACGACGTCGGCCGCGGCGTCGTCCTCGAGGTGCTCGTCGGTCGTCTCGGGCAGGAACCGCGCCGGGTCGGTCTCCAGCGCCTCGATGAACACGCCCTCGGGGGTGATCTTGCCGAGCGCCTGTCGGTCGGCCGAGCAGGACACCGCGATCGCGATCGGCAGGGAGGCGCCGTGGCGCGGCAGTCGGATGACGCGCACGTCGTGGCAGAAGTACTTGCCGCCGAACTGGGCGCCGATGCCGAAGCTGCGCGTCAGCTCGAGCACCTGCTCCTCGAGGTCGGTGTCGCGGAACCCGTGCCCGGCGATGGTGCCCTCGCGGGGCAGCTCGTCGAGGTACTTGGCGCTGGCGTACTTGGCGGTCTTGAGCGCGAACTCGGCGCTGGTGCCCCCGATGACGATGGCCAGGTGGTAGGGCGGGCAGGCGGAGGTGCCCAACGAGCGCAGCTTCTCGTCGAGGAACGCCAGCATCCGCTCGGGGTTCAGGACGGCCTTGGTCTCCTGGTAGAGGAAGGACTTGTTGGCGCTGCCGCCGCCCTTGGCCATGAACAGGAACTTGTAGGCCAGCTCGTGCCCCGGCGCGGTGTCGGCGTAGAGCTCGATCTGCGCGGGCAGGTTGGAGCCGGTGTTCTTCTCCTCCCACGTCGTGATGGGCGCCATCTGGGAGTAGCGCAGGTTGAGCCGGGTGTAGGCGTCGAACACCCCGCGCGCGATCGCCGACTCGTCGGCCCCCTCGGTCAGCACGTGCTGGCCGCGCTTGCCCATGACGATCGCGGTGCCGGTGTCCTGGCACATCGGCAGCACCCCGCCGGCGGCGATGTTGGCGTTCTTGAGCAGGTCGAGGGCGACGAACTTGTCGTTGTTGCTGGCGTCCGGGTCGTCGATGATCCGGCGCAGCTGGGCCAGGTGGGCCGGGCGCAGGTAGTGCGCGATGTCGTGCATCGCGGTCTCGGTCAGCAGGCGCAGCGCCTCCGGGTCGACCTCCAGGAACTGGCGGCCGCCCGGCCCCTCCACCGTCCGCACGCCCTCGGAGGTGAGGAGGCGGTATGCCGTCTGGTCGGCTCCGGTGGGTAGCAGGTCCTCGTAGACGAACTCGGGCACGGGCGCTCCTTCGCGTGACTGCAGGTGGTAGCGGTGTCCCGCCACAGGGCCAGAGTAATGAGCACACCAGTGGAGACGTGCATCACGGTTGCGCCTCCGCCCTGTGGGGGCCTCATGGCAGGATCCAACAATCCAACGAGAGAGCCGCCGGAGGGGTGATGGGTCCGATCCCGGTCTACCTGGAGCAGGGACGCGCGAGGACGTTCGCCGTGACGCTGGACTGGCCCGGCTGGGCGCGCTCCGGCAAGGGGGACGAGGGCGCGCTGGACGCGCTCGCGGAGTATGCCGCGCGGTTCCTGCCCGTAGCGCGTCGCACCGGGCTCCCGGTGGACTTCGCCGATGACGACGTGACGTTCGAGGTGGTCGAACGCGTGCCCGGCACGCCCACCACGGACTTCGGGGCGATTGACGCGGTGCTCGGTCGCGACGCCGCCCCGGTGACCGACGAGGAGGGGGAGCGGCTGGCTCGCTGCGTGGAGGCGGCCTGGGCAGAGCTCGACGAGGTGGCGGCCGGGACCTCGGCCGAGCTGGCCCGTGGACCACGCGGAGGCGGGCGCGACCGGGACCCGATGCTGGCGCACGTGCTCGGCGCGGAGCAGTCCTATGCCCGCAAGATCGGGGTGGCCCACAAGACCCCCGAGGTCGGGGGCGAGCAAGCCATCGCGGCGATGCGGGCCGACATCGCCGCGGTCCTGCGCCGGCCGTGGCAGGGGGAGGAGCTCGGCCTGGGCCGGGGCAGGAGCTGGCCGCCGCGCTACGCGGCGCGGCGCATCGCCTGGCACGTGCTCGACCACGCCTGGGAGATGCAGGACAAGGACCTCAGCGGCCGCTGACCCGCGCGGACCGCCCGCGGCGGGCACCCGGCATACCGGATCAGAGCTCGTGCCGGCCCGGAGGGTTGGCGCCAGCGCGCGAGACGGTGACCGCCGCGCAGGTGAGCGCGCGGTGCACGGCGGGCTGGATGTCGGCCAGGGTCGCGGACCGCAGGCGTGCGCGGGCCGCGGCGTCGCCGAGCAGCTCGGCGTCCAGCAGGCCGGACAGCAGCCCGGACATGAACGAGTCCCCGGCGCCGACGGTGTCGACGACGTCCACCATGGTCGCGCCGACGCTGACCAGCTGGCCGGAGGTGCTCAGACCGACCACGGCGCCCTCGTGGGCGCGGGTCACGACGGTGAGGACCGCGCCGAGGGTGCCCCAGCGGCGCAGTACCTCCGGGATGGGGGCGTGGTCGTAGAGCCAGGCGATGTCCTCGTCGCTGGCCTTGACCACGTCGCTGAGGGCGACGAGGGCCTCGACGCGCTCGCGGGCCGCGGCCGGGTCACCCATGAGGGAGGGGCGCGCGTTGGGGTCGTAGGACACCGTGGCGTGCTCGCGGGTGGCCCGGATCAGGCCGAGCACCTTGGCGGCGCCGGGCTCGAGCACGGCCGCGATCGAGCCGGTGTGCACATGGCCGTCCCCGGAGCTGTCCACCGCCTCGGGCAGGTCCCAGTGGATGTCGAAGTGGTAGCTCGCTGCGCCGGTGCCGTCCAGCGTCGCCTCGGCGACCGAGGTCGAGGCCGGGACCCGGCTGCCGTCGACCAGCGTGATGCCCTCGGAGCCGACGAGGTCGACGATGGTGTCGCCGCGCTCGTCGGTGCCGATGCGGGTGGCCAGGTCGACGCGGTGCCCCAGCCGGGCCAGGCCGACCGCCACGTTGGTCGGGCTGCCGCCGGGGTGCTCACGCACCGACCCGTCGGGCTCGTGGACGACGTCCACGAGCGCCTCGCCCAGGACCAGGGTGCGCGCGACGGCCACGGCGTCAGCCCTGGGCGGGCGTGGCGCGGTCGAAGTCGATGGCGCTGTAGGCCCTCAGCTTGGAGAGCTTGTGCTCGCTCTCGATCACCCGGATCGTGCCGCTCTTGGAGCGCATCACCAGCGAGTGCGTCGTGGCCCCGCCGGCGCGGTAGCGCACGCCGCGCAGCAGCTCGCCGTCGGTGATGCCGGTGGCCACGAAGAAGCAGTTCTCGCCGCGGACCAGGTCGTTGGTCGACAGGACGGCGTCCAGGTCGTGCCCGGCGTCGAGCGCCTTCTGCCGCTCGGCGTCGTCGCGCGGCATGAGCCGGCCCTGGATCACGCCGCCCAGGCACTTGATCGCGCAGGCCGCGATGATCCCCTCGGGGGTGCCGCCGGTGCCCAGCAGCAGGTCGACGCCGGTGTCCTCGCGGGCGGCCATGATCGCGCCCGCCACGTCGCCGTCGGAAATCAGCCGCAGGCGGGCGCCGGTGGCGCGCACCTGCTCCATGAGCCCCTGGTGCCGGGGCCGGTCGAGCATGACCACGGTGACGTCGGAGGGGTTGTCGCCCTTGGCCCTGGCGACCCGCGCGATGTTCTCGGCGACCGGCAGGCGGATGTCGACGACGTGGGCCGCCTCGGGGCCGGTGACGAGCTTGTCCATGTAGAAGACGGCGCTCGGGTCGTACATCGTGCCGCGGTCGGCGGCCGCGAGCACGGCGATGGCGTTGCTCTGGCCCTTGGCGCACAACGTCGTGCCGTCGATGGGGTCGACGGCGACGTCAGCGTCGGGGCCCGTGCCCTCACCGACGTGCTCGCCGTTGTAGAGCATGGGCGCGTCGTCCTTCTCGCCCTCGCCGATGACGACCACGCCGTTCATCGACACGGTGGAGATCATCGTGCGCATGGCCTCGACGGCGGCGCCGTCGGCGCCGTTCTTGTCGCCGCGGCCGACCCACCGGCCGGCCGCCATGGCGGCCGCCTCGGTGACCCGGACCAGCTCCAGGGCCAGGTTGCGGTCGTGGCGCTCGTAGCCGACCTTCAGGGCTGCGGGCAGGTGCTCTTCGGACATGCGGGCTTCCTCCGACGTCAGTGGCGGCGACAGCCCGACTCTATCGGTGCGCCGGGGTGCCGCCGACCGGCAGCCGGGTGGGCCGGTTCGACCACCCGGCCGGTCGTCGGGGACGATGGAGGGGTGAGTGCCACCAGTTCGCCCGCCAGCGCCAGCCCTGCCCCGACCCCGGGCGGTCGTCGCCGGGGCATGGGGAACCTGCGCAGCATGGTCATCTCCATGCTCGTGGTGCTCGGCTTCGTCGTGGTGTGGGTGGCGATGGTGCCCCGGCCCAACGCCATCACCCAGCCGCCGGTCGACGTCACATCCGTCGCCCAGCAGGTCAAGACCGAGACGAAGTGGCCGATCCTCCAGCCGCAGGGGCTCCCCGACGGGTGGCGGGCGACGAGCGTGCGCTTCGTGCGCTCGACCGACGGGCTGATGACCTGGCACGCGGGATACCAGTCGCCCCAGGGGGACTACATCGCCCTGGAGCAGACGCAGGGCGCCACCCAGGGGTGGGTGGATGCCGAGACCAACCGGGGCGCGAAGGAGGGGACGCAGGTGGTTGCCGGCCAGGAGTGGACCAGGATCGACCGCAAGGACAAGGTCCAGTTCTCCCTGGTGCGCCGTGGGGCCGGCCCGAAGGACCTCACGACGATCGTCACCGGCACCGGGCCGTATGACGAGCTGGCCACCTTCGCGGCCAGCCTTCGCCCGGTCGGCTGACCGGGCGCTCGCGGCTCAGGAGCCGCTGCTGACCTTGCCGAGCTTGGCCTCGGCGCCGTCGAGCCAGGTGCTGCAGTGGGCGGCGAGGGCCTCGCCGCGCTGCCACAGCCCCAGGCTCTCCTCCAGACCGACCTGGCCGGACTCCAGCCGCGCGACGATGGTGATGAGCTCGTCACGCGCCTGTTCGTAGCTCAGCTCCGCGATGTCGGGGAACTGGCCCTCGGTGTCGGTGAGCCCCTGCTGATCCTTCGCTGCCACGTCCCTCACCTTAGGCCCAATTGTCGGTTTCGCATCACCGGCGACCAGGGGCGCTCCCGCGCGTCAGCCGACCGCGCGGGCGCCGAAGTCGCCGCGGGCCACGCGCACGTGCAGCAGCTCGTCCGCCTCGACCTCGGCCCGGTCCATGACCACGTGCCCGCTGGCGTGCTGGACCACGGCGTAGCCGCGGTCCAGGGTGGCCTGCGGCGAGAGCGCCCGGACCTGCGCCCGCAGGTGCGCGACCTGGTCGGTGGCGCGGTGCAGGCTCGTCTCCACTCGCTGGCGCGCCCGGTGGGTCAGGGAGCCGAGCTCGTGCCGGTGCACCGCCACCACGGCGTGCGGGTCGGCCATGACCGGGCGCGACATCAGGGCGGTGAGGTGCCGGCGCTCGGCCTCGACCCGGCCGGCGACGACCCGCCGGCACCGGTCGCGCCCGGTCTGCAGGGTCGCGCGCTCCTCGGCGACGTCGGGGACGACCCGCTTGGCGGCGTCAGTCGGCGTGGAGGCCCGCCAGTCGGCGACGAAGTCGAGCAGCGGGGTGTCGACGTCATGGCCGATGGCGCTGACCACCGGGGTCCGGGCCGCGGCCACCGCCCGGACCAGGGCCTCGTTGCTGAAGCCGAGCAGGTCCTCGAAGGAGCCGCCCCCGCGGGCGATGACGATGACGTCGACCTCGGGCTCGGCGTCGAGGCTGCGCAGTGCCTCGGTCACCTCAGGCACGGTGCCCGGGCCCTGGACGGCGACCTGCCGGATGTCGAAGCGCACGGCCGGCCAGCGGCGCCGGGCGTTCTCGACGACGTCCTTCTCCGCGGCGCTGGCCCGCCCGCAGATGAGGCCCACGGTGCGGGGCAGGAAGGGCAGGGGACGCTTGCGCTCCCGGTCGAACAGTCCCTCGGCGGCGAGCATGCGCTTGAGGTGCTCGAGCCGGGCGAGCAGCTCGCCGACGCCGACGGGGCGGATCTGGCGGGCGTCGAGCTGCAGCGTGCCGCGCTTGGTCCAGAAGGTGGGCTTGGCCTGGATGACGACGCGGGCGCCGTCGGTGAGGGGGGCGGCCATGGCGTCGAGCGCGGTGACCCGGATGGTCACGCTGAGCGACATGTCGACGTCGGCGTCGCGCAGCGTGAGGTAGGCGGTGGGCGCGCCGGGGCGCCGGTTGAGCTGGACGACCTGCCCCTCGACCCACAGGGGCGACATCTTGTCGACGTAGTCGGCGATCTTGAGGCTGAGGAGGCGCACCGGCCAGGGCTGCTCAGCCGTCGTGTCGGCTGCGCGCTCGGGGAGGGGGGCGGGACTGCTCACGGCGCAACCTTAGGTCGGGCCGCCGACGCGGGTCCGGTGGTCGGCCGGATCGGGCCGGGTCGCAGCCGCGGTCACCGTTGCGGCGCGAGCCGCGCGGCCGGCCGAACCTGGGTCCCCGGGACCGTGACGACGGCGTGACCGACCTACGATAGGTCGGTGACTGACTCGACGAAGCGTGTCCTGCTCGCCGCCCCGCGCGGCTACTGCGCCGGCGTCGACCGCGCGGTGGTGACGGTCGAGAAGGCCCTGGAGCTCTACGGGCCGCCGGTGTACGTCCGCAAGGAGATCGTGCACAACAAGCACGTGGTGACCACGCTGCAGAAGCGCGGTGCCGTGTTCGTCGACGAGACCGACGAGGTGCCCGAAGGTGCCACCGTCATCTTCTCCGCGCACGGCGTGGCGCCGATCGTGCACGAGGAGGCCAGGGCCCTGTCGCTGAAGACCATCGACGCGACCTGCCCGCTGGTGACCAAGGTGCACCGCGAGGCGGTCCGCTTCGCCAACGACGACTACGACATCCTGCTCATCGGCCACGAGGGGCACGAGGAGGTCGTCGGCACCTCCGGCGAGGCGCCCGAGCACATCACCCTGGTCGACGGCCCGGACGACGTGGCCAACGTGCAGGTGCGCGACCCGGAGAAGGTCGTGTGGCTGTCCCAGACCACGCTGTCGGTTGACGAGACCATGGAGACGGTGCGCCGCCTGCGCGAGCGCTTCCCGGCACTGCAGGACCCGCCGAGCGACGACATCTGCTACGCCACGCAGAACCGCCAGCTCGCGGTGAAGCAGATGGCCGCCGACACCGACCTCATGATCGTCGTCGGGTCACGCAACTCCTCCAACTCCGTGCGCCTCGTCGAGGTCGCGCTGGAGCACGGCGCCGGGGCCGGTCACCTCGTGGACTACGCCGACGAGATCGACCCGGCGTGGCTCGACGGGGTCAGCACGGTGGGCGTCACCTCGGGCGCCAGCGTGCCGGAGGTGCTGGTGCGGGACGTCCTGGCGTTCCTGGCCGAGCGGGGCTACGCCGACGTCGAGACCGTCGTCTCGGCGGAGGAGAGCCTGCTCTTCGCCCTGCCCAACGAGCTGCGCCGCGACATGAAGAAGCTCTCCGGGCAGGACCCGGAGAAGGTCCGGCACGACCCGTCCGCGCTCGACGCCGGCTCGCTGCACTAGTCGCCGCCGGCGGGCCGGTGTGCCCTGGCGGACGCACTACGCATGACTGGCCAGGGCTACCCGAGGGGGGAGCGGGTGCCGGCTCGCTTCGGGAAGAGCGTGTAGGAGAACGAGATCACCGCGTCCACGGCGAGGACCAGGCCCCACGCGCCCGCCGTGCCGAGGAACACCTCGTTGCCCTGCTCCGTGCCGACGAGCAGCGAGGCAAGGCCCAGCAGGATGCTTCCAGTCGCCCAGGCGACGGCGTGGCGATACCACCCTGCCCGCTCGTGGGCGGCGTGGGTGCGGCCGTGAGTCGGGCGTGCCGGCGGCCGTGGGGCACCCGCGAACCGGTGGACGAAGCGGGCGTCGGCCCACCGCACCAGGTCGTGGCCGAATCCCACGGAGACGCCGATGTAGACGCCGGCCAGGGCGTGGGCGATGGACGGAGTGGCGCCGCGCCGCAGGTCGACGACCGAGGCCGTGAGCAGGATGAGGTCGACGAGGGGCGCCCCCGCGAGCAGCACCGCGCCGAGGCGACGGCGCCCCGCCAGGTAGCGCGCCGCCAACCCGGCCCCCAGGGCCAGCCAGAAGAGCACCTCGCAGGCGACGATGACCCCGACGAGCATGACCGCATCCCCCTATAGATTTCACACGACTGTGCCAAAAAGAACGTAGCACAGCCGTGCTACAAAGGGTCATGCCCAAGGTCGTCGACCATGAGGAGCGGCGCGCGCACATCGCCGACGCGCTGTGGCGCATCGTGCTGCGGGACGGCTTCGCGGCGGCCTCCGTGCGCTCCGTGGCTGCCGAGGGTGGCTGGTCGGCCGGGTCGGTACGGCACTACTTCTCCAGCCAGGGCGACCTGATCGGGTTCGCGATGGCCACCCTCTCGGAGCGCGTTCAGGCGCGGGTGGAGGCACGGGCGCAGGGGGCGGTCGACTTCGACGGGCTGGTGGCGCTGCTGGAGGAGGTGCTGCCCCTCGATGCCCAGCGTCGTGCCGAGACCGAGGTCTGGATGGCCCTCGTCGCCGCGGCGCGCACCGACGACCGACTGCGGCCGCTCACCGAGCAGGCCCACCGGGACCTGCGGCGGCTGGCCGAGTCCGTGGTGATGGTGCTGGCCGGACGCGGTGACGGGGGGTCCTCGTCACCGTCCCTGGCTGTCGACCCCGTCACGGAGACGGACCGCCTGCACGCCCTCGTCGACGGCCTCGCCCTGCACGGGTCGTTCGGCACGAGGCTGATGCCGGTCAAGCGCATCCGGGCAGCACTGCTGGCGCACCTGGAGGACCTGGCTGCGCGGGCGGCGGCTCAGGCGGAAAGCTAGGAGGCAGACCGCTGGGGCCCGGCTCCGTCCCGGTGGTCGGGCACGTCGTGGCCGAGGTCCAGCTGGGAACGGCGTACCTCGTCGTCCAGGGCGTCGAGCAGCTCGCCGGCCGTGAGCGGCCGGGGGGCGACCTCGAGCGGGGTGAGCTCGGGCAGCGGCTGGTCGGCGAGCTCGAGGTCGTGCATCTTGCGGGCGGTGACCAGCACGCGGGCCTCGAGCGCCCCGACCATGGCGTTGTAGCTCTCCACCGACTTCTGCAGCGATGCCCCCATCTTCGTGGCGTGCGCGCCCAACGTGCCCAGTCGGGCATACAGCTGGGTGCCGAGCTGGAGCAGCGCCTTGGCGTTGGTGGTGAGCGCATCCTGCTGCCACGTGAAGGCGACCGTGCGCAGCAGCGCGAGCAGGGTGCCGGGGGAGACGAGGACCACCTTGCGGCTCATGGCCTGCTCGAGCAGCGCCGGGTCGGCGGCCAGGGCGGCCGCCAGGATCGCGTCGCCGGGCACGAAGCAGACGACCATCTCGGGTGTGGTGGAGAAGGCTGACCAGTAGGCCTTGGCGCTCAGCTGCTCGACGTGGCCGCGCAGCGAGGCTGCGTGCGTGGCGAGCAGGCGGGTGCGCTCGGCGGCCTCGATGGTGTCGCTCTGGGCCGAGAGGAACGCCGTCATCGGTGCCTTGGAGTCCACCACGAGGCACTTGTCGCCGGGCAGTCGGACCAGCACGTCGGGGCGAATTCCCTTGTCGTGGCTGCTGATCGCGCTGACCTGCTCGTCGAAGTCGCACCGGGCCAGCATGCCGGCGTGCTCGAGGACCCGGCGCAGCTGCACCTCACCCCATGAGCCCCGGACGGTGGAGGCGTTGAGCGACCCGGCCAGTGACGCCGTCTGGGAGCGCAGCGCCTCGGTGGTCGTCGTGACGCTGGCGAGCTGCTGGCCCAGGGCGCTGAACTGCTCGACGCGGTCGCGCTCGAGGGTCGAGACCTGGCGCTCCACCCGGCCGAGGGCGTCACGCAGTGGCGCGAGGATCGTTGCGGTCTGGGCGTCGTCGCTGACGGCCGCCTCGAGGTCGACGACGCGCTCACGCAGCAGGTCGCGCTCGGTGCTCAGCGCGGCGGAGCGCCCTGCGAAGACCAGGCGGCAGACGAGCACCGCACCTACGGCCCCCAGCAGGAGCCCTCCCAGCAACGCCAACGCGATTCCCATGCGCCAGACCATGGCAGAGGGCACCGACAGGGTGGCGCACCGCCACGGACACCACTGTCGGGAAGTGTCAGCCACCGGCCCGGACGCCAACGAGTTGCCTCCCCCCGGTCAAGGGATCGTCAGGGTTTGCGGTGAGGCGGGCCAAAAAGGGTCAGGGACGCCGGTTTGGGATGGCGGAGGCGGTGACGCACGGCACACGATCACGCCGCGGCCCATCCCGGGCCACCCTTCCTGGAGGTCTCATGAAGCGCTTCACCCTGTCCGTCGCGGTCGGATCGGCCGCCGCGGCCCTGCTGGTCGGCACGACCACCAGCGCCATGGCCCAGCCGTCCCCGACCGGGTCGGCCCACCGGACCGCGCACACCTGTACCGCGCCGGCCACGGGCCACGCCAGCTGCAACGCGATCGTCGTCACTGACGCCGCGGGCAAGCCGGTGGCGAACGCGACCCCGAGCGGCCTGGCCCCGAGCGACATCCGCTCGGCCTACGGCCTGACCAGCGCCTCCAGCGGTGGCCGCACGGTCGCCATCGTCGACGCCTACAACGACCCGACCGCCGAGGCCGACCTCGGCACCTACCGCTCGCAGTACGGCCTGCCGGCGTGCACCACGGCCAACGGGTGCTTCCGCAAGGTGAGCCAGACCGGCAGTACCACGAGCCTGCCCAAGACGGACGCCGGCTGGGCGACCGAGATCAGCCTGGACGTCGACATGGTCTCGGCGGCCTGCCCCGACTGCAAGATCCTGCTCGTCGAGGCCAACTCGTCGTCATTCGCCGACCTTGGTGCTGCGGTCAACTACGCCGCCACGCAGGGTGTCGTCGCCATCAGCAACAGCTACGGCGGCTCGGACAGCTCGCAGCTGTCGGCGTATGACCACCCCGGCATCGCGATCACCGCGTCCACCGGTGACAACGGCTACGGCGTGGAGTCCCCGGCCTCGTTCAAGACCGTCGTCGCGGTCGGCGGCACCAGCCTGACCAAGGCCTCCAACAGCCGCGGCTGGAGCGAGAGCGCGTGGAGCGGCGCCGGCAGCGGTTGCTCGACGCTCAACACCAAGCCCACCTGGCAGACCTCGGCCACCCAGTGCTCGGGCAAGGCCAACGCGGACGTCTCCGCCGTGGCCGACCCCAACACGGGTGTCGCGGTCTACGACTCCACCGTCTACCAGGGCCGCAGCGGCTGGCAGGTCTACGGCGGCACCAGCGCCTCGTCGCCGATCGTCGCGAGTGTCTACGCCCTCTCCGGCAACACCTCGGGCTACCCGGCGTCCTACACCTGGGCGCACACCTCCGGCCTGAACGACGTGACCTCCGGCTCCAACGGCACCTGCACCACCACCGTGTGGTGCCACGCCGGCACCGGCTGGGACGGCCCGACCGGCCTCGGCACGCCGAACGGCACCAGCGCGTTCTGACCCGAACGCACGCCCCGTGACGCGATGGGAGGGCCCGGTCCAGGTGACCGGGCCCTCCTGCTGCGTTCACGGCATACCGGCCCTGGCGGCTAGACTCCTGACCCCGTGGCTCTCACTATCGGCATCGTCGGACTTCCCAACGTCGGCAAGTCCACCCTCTTCAACGCCCTGACCAAGAACAACGTGCTCGCGGCGAACTACCCGTTCGCGACGATCGAGCCGAACGTCGGGGTGGTGCCGCTGCCGGACCCGCGCCTGGGCAGGCTTGCCGAGATCTTCTCCTCCGAGCGGATCCTGCCGGCAACGGTCTCCTTCGTCGACATCGCCGGCATCGTGCGCGGCGCCTCCGAGGGGGAGGGGCTGGGCAACAAGTTCCTGGCCAACATCCGTGAGGCCGACGCGATCTGCCAGGTGGTCCGCGCCTTCCACGACGACGACGTGCACCACGTCGAGGGCAAGGTCTCGCCCAAGGACGACATCGAGACGATCCACACCGAGCTGATCCTCGCCGACCTGCAGACCCTCGAGAAGGCCGTGCCGCGCCTCGAGAAGGAGGTCAAGGGCAAGAAGACCGACAAGGCCGTCCTCGACACCGCGCTCGCCGCCCAGAAGGTCCTCGAGGAGGGCCACACCCTGTATGCCGCGGGCGCGGCTTCCGGGGTCGACCCCGAGCACGTGCGCGAGCTCGGCCTGCTCACGACCAAGCCGTTCCTCTACGTCTTCAACATCGACGAGGGGCAGCTCACCGACGAGACGCTGCAAGCCGACCTGTCCGCCCTCGTCGCGCCCGCCGACGCGATATTCCTCAACGCCAAGCTGGAGTCCGAGCTCGCCGAGCTCGACGAGGAGGAGGCGCGCGAGCTGCTGGAGTCGGTCGGCGTGGCCGAGCCCGGCCTGAACCAGCTGGCGCACAAGGGCTTCCACACCCTGGGGCTGCAGACCTACCTCACGGCCGGGCCGAAGGAGGCTCGCGCCTGGACGATCCACAAGGGCTGGACCGCACCGCAGGCCGCCGGTGTCATCCACACCGACTTCCAGCGTGGGTTCATCAAGGCCGAGATCGTCTCCTTCGACGACCTGGTCGAAGCCGGCTCGATGAACGAGGCCAAGGCCCGCGGCAAGGTCCGCATGGAGGGCAAGGAGTACGTCATGGCCGACGGCGACGTGGTGGAGTTCCGCTTCAACGTGTAGAAGCTGACGTTTCCGCAGGTCAGGGGTCTAGTGCGGCCACCAACAAGGTCTCAGGCCCGAGCTGCGACCAGGTGCCGCCGCCCGGTCAGCAGGGCCAGCCCGTAGAGCACGGCCACCACGACGAGCAGCGCGTTGTACCCCAGGACGAGGGCGAGGTACTCCACCGAGCCGCCGACCATGGCCCCGAGCAGGTTCGCCCCGAAGGCCACCGTCGTGGCGCCAACCCCCTTGAACCGGACCGCGAAGATCAGGTTGGCCAGGAAGATCGGCAGGAACGCGATCGTGACCGCGGCGAGGAACCTGGGGACGAGCGACAGGCCGAGCAGCGCATCTTGCGGGATCAGCCAGGCAGCGGCGAGAGCGGCGAGCAGACCGGCATAGAGCAGCAGTGGCCGACGGATGGTCACCCGCTGGGCGACCTCGATCGCCGCGAGCACGCTGAGCAGCACCCCGGCGAAGACCGCTGCGTTCACGGCCCAGGTCGTCCCGAAGAGCAGCGCGAACTGAACCACGTTCTTGGTCTCCAGCAGCAGGAACGCGGCACCCATGAAGAACAGGTCGACGTACGGCGCCATGGTGCGCAGCGGACCGACGACGGTGCGCACCAGGACGACTGAAGCCAGCAACACCAGGCCCAGCATCCACAGGTAGAACGACGGGATCGAGCGCGTCCCGAGGTAGGGGAACGGCCGGTCGTCCACAGATGGCTCGAGCGCCGTGCCGTGCGGCGACCAGGTGGTCGTGCAGCCGCCGGTGCTACCGTCCCGGCGCAGGGTGAGGACCGCCTGCTGGCGCGGGCCATAGCTTGGGCCGAGCTGGACGCATGGAGCCGAGCCGTAGACGGTACGGACGGTGTTTGCGTAGCGGTCGAGCAGCCATGGCTCGTAGTAGTTGTACATCGCGAAGGTGCCATCCGGCTTCAGTAGCGACCGGGCCCGCTCCAGCGCCTGGGTGGTGAACAGGTAGTTCTCCAGCCGCAGCGCCGACTGGCCGGTGACGATGGTCGCGGAGTCCGGCAACGCCAGCAGGATGAGGTCGTAGCGCCGGTCGGTTCGCTCCATGAACGCCCGCCCGTCGTCGACGTGCGTTATCACCCGGGGGTCGGAATAGGGCCGGTCCGGGTGGCGGTCGCGACCGATCTGAATCAGGACGGGGTCGATCTCGACGGCGTCGACCCGCTGCGCGCCCTGTTCGAGCGCGACCGCCACGTCGTTGCCGGTGCCCGCGCCGATCACCAGCACGTCCCGGCGGGACGCGGCGTAGGTGTAGGGATAGAAGTAGAACTGGGAGCGGCGGCGGATCTCCGCCACCGGGAGCGCCGTCTGCAGTGGGGTGTTGTTCACCTCGATGCGGACCAGGCCGCCGGCCAGCTCCTGGGTGTGGATCTTGTAGTACGGCGACCACTGGTAGGTGCCCAGCAAGGACTCGGCGCCGAGCATCAGCACCAGGGCGGCGATGGCGGCAGTGGGCCATCCGCGCACCCGGCGGCCCAGCAGCACTGCGAAAGCCGCTGCCGCCGACACCGCCCAGCCCAGGGGCGGCAGCCGAAGGAACGACAGTGCAGCGAACGTCACGATCCCGGTCAGGCTGCCGAAGATGTCGAGCCGATAGGCGTCAAGCGGAGCGAACGACGCGAACGCGCGTGCCGCCTCCTGCGCCAGCGCCATCAGCACGCCCACGGTGAGCAGGAACACGACGGCCAGGCTCAGCGGCCGGGGCAGCGGCGGCATACCGAAGAGCCCGATGAGCTGCCAGCTCCCGCCCCGGCCCGTGCCCGTCCGCACGGGAAAGGCCAGCACGAAGCCGACGAGAGCGGCGAGCAGGACCGGCGCCAGCGGGAAGAGGTCTCGAGTCGCGTTGGCGCGCAGGAACCCCAGACCGATCCCGAGGAAGCTGGCGAGCAGGACGAAGTTGGTCAGGTGGACCAGGTAGAGGTTGTTCGAGGA
>NZ_JBTCWL010000026.1:0-47833 GCF_054325275.1 Oryzihumus sp. | reverse complement strand
ACCGGGGTCACCTGGCACACCTGAGGCCCCCGCCCCGCACCCGGCCGGTGACGGCCGGGCCAGCGGCATGTCCGGGCCGGTTGCGTGAGCCGCTGGGGGGTGGCTCCCATAACACCTTGGAACCCATCGCACGTCTCGGGGAGTCGGCGGACCTGGTGTCGCTCGGGATGGCAGGATGTCGCCTCGTGTCCATCGGGGTTTCGCAGCAGTCACTGCCAGGTCTGGCCGCCCGTCCGGCGGCCCGTCCCACCCGGCGGATGCCCACGACGAACGGGCTGAGCGACCTCACGGTCATCGTCGGCCCGATGAAGAGCGGCAAGTCGCTGGAGCTCATCAGCCTGCTCTCGCCGCTGGCCTACTCCGACGTCACGCACCGCGTCTACCAGTCGGCCCGCCACCAGCGCGACGACAAGGTGACCTCGCGCAGTGGCAGCAGCCTCGTGACCACCAAGACGATGTCGCTCGAGCCGCTGCTGGACGACGACGTCGACGTGGTCGGCGTGGACGAGATCCACATGTTCGACGTCGCGGACGTGGAGGTGCTCGGCACCCT
This sequence comes from Oryzihumus sp., assembly GCF_054325275.1. Lineage (NCBI taxonomy): Bacteria > Bacillati > Actinomycetota > Actinomycetes > Micrococcales > Intrasporangiaceae > Oryzihumus > Oryzihumus sp. Next base: position 47,280 of record NZ_JBTCWL010000026.1, on the reverse strand, counting down.
GATCGAGCGAGGGACCCGCGTCGTCGCGACCGGCATCGACCTGGACCACCGGGGCGAGCTGTTCGCGCCGGTCAGGGCACTGTTCGAGCTCGGTCCGCAGGTCGTGACCCACCGCCGCGCCGTCTGCGACGTCTGCCGCGAGTTCCGCGCCGTCTACACCCAGGTGCTCGACCGGGACCGCGCTTTCACGACACGGTTGGCGCCGTCGACGCCACTGCCGGACGACGGCACGTTCAGCTACGAGGCGCGCTGCCGGTCCTGCTTCGTCTTCCCGACCGACTGACACCGACCGGCCCGGTATGCCGCCCCCTCAGGTGAGGGGGCGGCATACCGTCAGGCGGGTGCGGGCGTCAGCGGACCGGGAACTCCGCCCGGCGCGGCATCCGTGTCATACCCGGGTCGCGCTCGATCGAGCCGGCGAGGACCTCGTCGATAGCCGCCATCAGGTCGGCGTCGAGGCGCACCCCGGCAGCGCGGGCGTTCTCGGTGACCTGCTCCGGGCGGGAGGCGCCGATGATCGCGGCCGAGACGTTGTCGTTCTGCAGGACCCACGCCACCCCGAGCTGGGCCATCGTCAAGCCGGCCTGCTCGGCCAGCGGGCGCAGGCGCTGAACCCGCTCGAGCAGCACGTCGTCGGCGAGCCAGCGGCCGACCATGTCGGCACCGCCCTTGTCGTCGGTGGCGCGTGACCCGGCTGGAGGAGCCTGACCTGGCACGTACTTGCCGGTGAGCACCCCCTGCGCCAGCGGCGACCACACGATCTGCCCGATGCCGAGCTCGCGGGAGGCGGGGACGACCTCGGCCTCGATGACCCGCCAGATCATCGAGTACTGCGGCTGGCTGGAGACGAACGGGATGCGCAGCTCCCGGGCCAGCCGGTGCCCCTCGCGCAGCTGCTCGGCGTTCCACTCCGAGACACCGATGTAGAGGGCCTTGCCCTGCCGGACGACGTCGGCGAAGGCCTCCATCGTCTCCTCCAGCGGCGTCATGTCGTCGTAGCGGTGCGCCTGGTAGAGGTCCACGTAGTCGGTGCCGAGCCGCGCCAGCGAGCCGTTGATCGACTCGTGGATGTGCTTGCGTGACAGGCCGTGCGCGTTGGGGCCGCGTCCCCCGGCGGGGAAGTAGACCTTCGTGCACACCTCGACCTCCTCGCGGCGGACGCCGGCAAGCGCGCGGCCCAGGACGGCCTCGGCCGCGGTGTCGGCGTAGGTGTCGGCGGTGTCGAAGGTCGTGATGCCCTCCTCCAGTGCCTGCCGCACGCACGCCACGGCCTGGTCTTCCTCGACCTGCGAGGCGTGGGTGAGCCAGTTGCCGTAGGCGATCTCCGAGATGCGCAGACCGCTGTTGCCGAGGTTCCGGAACTCCATGGCCGCACCCTAGGCGCGCCGTGGCACGCCCGCGCGACCCCCCTGGCCGCTGAGCCACTGATCGACCGCCAGGGCGTAACCACTGGCCGGTGGTGCTCGTTTCCCGGGGGACGCGCCCGGACGGGTGTGTCGCCTGACCGGACGGTGCGCAGGGTGCCGTCCGGTGACCCCGAGGAGATCGCCTCATGCCGATCCGTCCCCTTGCCGCCCGGCCGCGCCGGACGCTGGCCCTGACCGCCACGGCGGCGCTGCTCGTCGGAGGGGTGGGTGCGGCCGCGGTCGCGGCCACCCCCTCGGAGGGGTCGGTGTCCGACACCTCGCCCTCTGCGCAGTGGACCGCCGGGCCGTTCGCCGCCCCCAACGTGACCGGGACCGCCGGGGACGTGACCTGCGGTCCGGAGCTGTGCGACGGCTACGCGCTGCACGTCAGCACCCCAGCCGGGTACGGCGACACCCATCAGCTCACGATCAAGGTCGGGTGGGGCAACACGGCCGCCGACTTCGACGTCTACCTGCTCGACAAGGCGGGCACCGTCGTCGGGTCCTCGGCCTCCAACGCCGACCCCGAGGTCATCCAGGTGCCGCCGACGACCGGGGATTACACGGTCCGTGTTGTCCCGTTCAACCCACTCGGGGAGTCGGTCACCGGGACTGCGGCCCTCACGGACATCCCGGCGAACCCGCCGCCAGGCACGGACACGCCGCCGACGTTCAGCCAGTACGGCGCGCCACAGTCCTTCGCGCAGGCGCACAACGCCGGGGAGCCGTCGATCGGCAACAGCCACAAGACCGGGGCGACCTTCTACCAGGCGCTCTACGACACCTACAAGGCCACGTGGGACGACAGCGTGAGCCCGTCGAAGGTGAGCTGGAGCGACGTGACGGCCACGTCGGCCAACGGGTGCCCGACCGCTGGCACCGCCTCGCTGGACCCGATCGGCTTCACCGACCCGGTCACCGGCCGGGTGTTCGAGAGCCAGCTGGCCGGCAAGACGTCGCTGATGTGCTACTCCGACGACGACGGCAGGACGTGGTCGCCGAGCCAGGGCGGCGGCATCAACTCCGGCGTCGACCACCAGACGGTGGGCGGCGGCGCCTGGCCGGCCGGGACGCTCGGCTCGCTGCCGACCAGCAGTTACCCGCGGGCGGTCTACTACTGCAGCCAGGACGTCGCCGACGCCAGCTGCGCCTCCAGCCACGACGGCGGCACGACCTTCGGTCCGGCTGTCCCGATGTACTCCCTGCTCGACTGCGGCGGCCTGCACGGCCACGTCAAGGTCGCTCCCGACGGCACCGTCTACGTGCCCAACAAGGGCTGCGGCAGCAACCAGGGCGTGGCGGTCTCCGAGGACGGCGGCACCACGTGGTCGGTCCGCACCGACCCGGCCAGCACCCCCGGCGACTCCGACCCGAGCGTCGGCATCGGCGCCAACGGCACGGTCTACATGGGCTACCAGGCCGCCAACGGCACGCCCCGGGTCGCGGTCAGCCATGACAAGGGCAAGACGTGGACCGACGACCAGAACGTCGGCGCCAGCCTGGGCATCCACAACACGGTCTTCCCCGCCGTGGTCGCCGGTGACGACGACCGCGCGTCGTTCGCCTTCATCGGCACCACGACAGCCGGCAACTACCAGGACGCCGCGAACTTCCACGGCGACTGGCACCTCTACGTCTCCACGACGTACGACGGCGGCAGGTCCTGGGTCACGGTCGACACCACGCCCACCGACCCGGTGCAGCGCGGCTCGATCTGCACCGGCGGCACCACCTGCGGCAACGACCGCAACCTGCTGGACTTCATGGACGCCACCGTCGACAAGGACGGCCGCGTGCTGGTCGGCTACGCCGACGGCTGCACCAGCGCCTGCGCGGCACCCGGCGGGGCGCAGAACTTCGACGCCTACGCGACCATCGCCCGTCAGCAGACCGGCAAGACGCTGTACGCCGCGAACGACCCCCAGCCCAACCTCACCCCGAGCTCGCTCTCGGTGAGCAGGGTCGGCGGTCTCTACGTCCCCACCGCGACGCTGGCGAACACCGGCGCCGTGCGGGCCCCCGGGGCGGCGCTGCAGCTCGTCGTCGACGGCAAGGTCGTCTCGACCTCGGCCGCGAGCGACCTGGCCGCCGGCGCGAGGCGCACCGTCGCATTCGCCGGGGTCAAGCTGGCCAGGGGCACGCACACGATCCTGGTCGTGGCTGACCCGGCCAACACGGTCCGCGAGGCGGACGAGGGTGACAACCGGCGATCCGTGACGGTGACGTCGTGACGCGGGGGAGGGGGCGTGCGGTCCGTGCCGGGGCCCAGGTCTTCGCCGGAGCTGCAGCCCTGCTGCTCGCCGGTGCACTGACCGGGTGCGAGAGCGCTGAGCAGAAGGCGACGGAGTCCGCGGCCGACCAGATGTCGGTCTGTGCCAGGGACGCCTCGGCGGTCGACCTGCCGGCGACCTTCCCGTCCAAGGCTGCGCTTCCGGACGGCTACGTCGTGACCCACGTGGAGTCCCGCGACGGCGGACGCGTCGTCGTCACCGCGGTGTCGCCCAAGCCGTTCCGGGACACGCTCAAGGACATGCAGGCGACCTACGCCCGCAACGGCTGGTCCCTGTCGCAGGGGGAGGTCGAGGCCGACGACGCCGAGTCCAACTTCTCCGGCAACGGCCTCAAGGGGCGATGGGCGATCCGCGCGATGGACGCCTGCAAGGGCAACACCGCCGTGTCGCTGGTGACCGGCGCGACGGGCTGAGCACCGCCGCCGGCCATCCGACACCCGCAGGGCCCCCGGCGCGCCGGGGGCCCTGTCCTTGCCATGACGGTTAACCAAATGGTTAAGTGTGCGTCGTGGCCGTGCACCTGACGTTCGCTGCGCTCGGTGACCCGACCCGTCGGGCGCTCGTCGAGCGGCTCACGCGCGGGGAGGCGACCGTGAGTGAGCTCGCCGTGCCTCACGACATGAGCCTGCCCGCGGTCACCAAGCACCTGCGCGTGCTGGAGGACGCCGGTCTGCTCACGCGTCGCAAGCGGGGCCGCACCGTCGTGTGCTCGCTCAACCGGGCCCCACTCGCCGAGGCGGAGTCGTGGCTCATCGACCGCCAGCGCCTGTGGAGCGCCAACCTGGACCGCCTGGAGCGGTTCCTCATCGAGGAGAAGGACGCATGACCGCAGAGACGACCACCACGACCGAGTCCACCATCGTCATGGAGCGCACGTTCGACGCGCCGATCGCCCGGGTGTTCGCTGCCTGGACCGACCCTGCCCTGATGAGCCGGTGGTACTGCCCCAACCCCGCCTGGGAGATCGCCGTCGAGCGCGACCTTCAGGTCGGCGGGGACTTCACGGTGTCCATGGGCCCGCACGACGTGGTCGGGCGCTACACGGCGATCGAGGAGCCCACCCTGCTCGAGTTCACGTGGAAGTGGGTCGAGTTCGACCACGCCCCGTCGCTGGTGCGTGTGGAGCTGAGCGAGGTCGACGGCGGCACCCGCCTCGTGCTGACCCACTCCGACCTCGTCGACGCCGAGGACGTGAAGAACCACGCCGAGGGGTGGATCGGCTGCCTGGTGCGCCTGCCGGGCGCCCTGGCCGCCTGAGCCTGACGCCCGTTCCGGCCTGACCGGCCGCGGCCGTCGCCGGGGGGAGCCCGGCAGCCGAGGTTGGCGGCGCGGCATACAGTGCCTGTTCGTGAGCACCTATGCCGACGCCGACCGCCAACGGTGGGTCCGCGAGGACCCGGCGCTCAAGCGGGCCGACCGCGACGACTTCGCCCGCGACCGCGCCCGCGTCGTCCACTCCTCGGCGCTGCGCCGGCTCTCGGCCAAGACCCAGGTGGTGCAGCCGACCAGTGATGACTTCGTCCGCAACCGGCTGACCCACTCCCTGGAGGTCGCGCAGATCGGCCGCGAGTTCGGGGCCGCGCTCGGCTGCGATGCCGACGTCGTCGACACGGCCTGCCTGGCGCACGACCTGGGGCACCCGCCGTTCGGCCACAACGGCGAGGCCGCGCTGGCGGCCGTCGCTGCCGACATCGGCGGGTTCGAGGGCAACGCCCAGACGCTGCGCCTGCTCACCCGGCTCGAGGCCAAACGCACGCACCCCGACGGGCGCCCGGCCGGGCTCAACCTCACCCGGGCCAGCCTCGACGCGGTCCTGAAGTACCCCTGGCGGCGCGGCGAGGCGCCGTCGCAGACCGCCAAGTTCGGCGTGTATGCCGCGGACGCGCCGGTCTTCGAGTGGGTCCGGCTCGGCGCGCCGGAGGGTGACCCCAGCCGCCGGTGCCTCGAGGCCCAGGTCATGGACTGGTCCGACGACGTCGCCTACTCGGTGCACGACGTGGAGGACGCCGTGGCCTCGGGCCGGGTCGTCCTGGCCGACCTGCGCTCGGAGTCCCAGATGGCGCAGGTGGTCGAAGTGGCGCGCGCGGCCTACGCCCCGGACCTGACCGAGGAGGACCTGGCCGGGGCCATGGCCCGGCTGCTCGACACCGGGTGGATCCCGTTGTCCTGGAACGGTTCCCGCGCCGACCTGGCGGCGCTGAAGGACATGACCAGCCGGCTGGTCGGGCGGTTCGTGCTGGCCGTCGAGCAGGCGACCCGCGCGGCATACGGGCCGGGCCCGCTGACCCGCTACGCCGCGGACCTGGTCGTGCCCGACGAGGTCAGGGCGGAGTGCGCGCTGCTCAAGGGGGTGGCGGCGCACTTCGTCATGAACGCCGCCGAGCGCCTCCAGGTGATGGCGCGGCAGCGTGACGTGGTGCGCGAGCTGGTCGAGGCGCTGCTGGACAAGCCGGAGGACCGGCTCGACGTCACCCACCTGGCCGACTGGCGCGAGGCCGGGGACGACGCGGCGGCGATGCGGGCGGTCGTGGACCAGGTGGCCGGCTACACCGACCCGCGTGCCACGGCCCTGCACGCGATGTGGGTGTGACCACCTAGACTCGCCGCGGCACACCAAGGAGGCTCTGTGGCGGGTCGGATCAAGGCCGACGACGTTGCTCTCGTCAAGGAACGCTCGTCGATCGAGGACGTCGTGCGCGAGCACGTCACGCTGCGCAGCGCCGGTCCCGGCTCGCTCAAGGGCCTGTGCCCCTTCCACGACGAGAAGTCACCGTCGTTCAACATCCGCCCCGCGGTCGGCGCGTGGCACTGCTTCGGCTGCGGCGAGGGTGGCGACGTCATCTCCTTCGTGCAGAAGGTCGAGCACCTCAGCTTCAGCGAGGCCGTCGAGCGGCTCGCCGGCAAGCTCGGCATGGAGCTGCACTACGAGGACGGCGTCGGCCCGCGTCGCGACGAGGGCCTGGGCAAGCGGTCCCGGCTGGTGGAGGCCCACCGGGTGGCCACGGAGTTCTACGCCGGCTCCCTGGTCGACCTGGCCGAGGCGCGCGCCGGGCGGGACTTCCTGCGGGACCGCGGCTTCGACCGCTCTGCCGCGGAGCACTTCGGGGTCGGCTTCTCGCCGCGGGCCGGGGAGGCCCTGACCCGGCACCTGCGGGCCAAGGGGTTCAGCGACGACGAGATCGTGACCGCGGGGCTGGCCGGGCGGGGCCAGCGCGGGCTCTACGACCGGTTCCGCGGGCGCCTCATGTGGCCGATCCGCGACATCACCGGCGACGTGGTCGGGTTCGGCGCCCGGCGGCTGTTCGACGACGACCGGATCGAGGCGAAGTACCTCAACACCGCCGAGACCTCGATCTACAAGAAGTCCACCGTGCTCTACGGCCTCGACCTGGCCAAGAAGGCCATCTCCCGCGACCGCACCGCGGTCGTGGTCGAGGGCTACACCGACGTGATGGCCTGCCACCTCGCGGGCATCGAGACCGCCGTGGCCACCTGTGGCACGGCCTTCGGCGTCGACCACATCAAGGTGCTGCGCCGGCTGATGCGCGACGAGAGCGACCTGGCGCCGGCCAAGGTGGTCTTCACCTTCGACGGTGACGCCGCGGGTCAGAAGGCGGCGATGCGGGCCTTCGCCGAGGACCAGCGCTGGGCCTCCCAGTCGTTCGTCGCCGTGGAGTCCTCCGGCAAGGACCCGTGCGAGCTGCGCCAGTCCGGCGGCGACCTGGCGGTGCGCGCGCTCATCGAGGACGCCCTGCCGATGTTCGAGTTCGCCGTGCGCACCACCCTGGCGCGCTTCGACCTGGCCAACGCCGAGGGGCGCATCCAGGGCCTGCGGGCGGTGGCGCCGATCATCGCCGGCATCCGCGACCGCTCGCTGCGCCCGGAGTACACCCGCACCATCGCCGGCTGGATCGGCGTCGAGGTCGAGCAGGTGGCTGCCGAGGTCGGACGTGCCGGACGGGTCGCCGCTCGCGATGCGGCGTCCGGTGGTGCTGTACCGGGGCGCGGCAGTGGCGGCGCGGGCCACGGCCCGGACGGGGGTGCCGGCCAGGGCGAGCCCGACCACGCCCCGCGCGACGAGGCCCAGGTCATGCCGCACCCCGACCTGCGCGACCCTGTGGTGCTGGCCGAGCGGCAGCTGCTCCAGGCGGTGCTGCAGTTCCCCGGCCAGTTCGACGCAGCCGAGCTCGAGGCCATCGACCCGGCGGCGTTCAGCGCGCCGGCCCACCGGGCCGTCCACGACGCGATCCGCGCCGCCGGCGGACCCGCCGGCGCCGCCACCACCGGCGTGTGGGCCGACCGGGTCACCGAGGCTGCCGCGGCCACCGTCCGGCCGCTGGTGAGCGAGCTGGCCGTGGCCCCGCTGCCGACGAGGATCGACGGCGCGACCGGGCTGCCCGAACGGCGCTACCTCAGCTCCCTGCTGGTCCGCGTGCAGGAGGTGGCCCTGACCCGGCGCATCGCCGACGCGCTCAGTGCGCTGCGCCGCATGGAGTCCGGCGACCCCGAGGCGGCACGGGCCCTGTCGGTCCAGCTCCAGGGGCTGCAGCGTGAGCTCGTCGCCCTGCGTGACAGGCTGGGCTGATGCGCCTTCCCCGTCTCCGCAAGACCCAGCCCGACCTGCCCGGCGACGTCGCCGCGACGCTCGAGCTCGGTCGGGGGGAGCGTGTCCTGGCCCACGCCGTGGACGACGCCACCGGCGCCACGGTGGTGGCCACGACGTGGGCGCTGTGCGTGGTCGCCCCCGACGCCGCCGCGGTCAGCCTGCGGCGGCCGTGGCACGTCGTGGACGCGGGGGTGTGGCAGCACGAGACCTTCCTGCTGACGGTGACCTTCGTCGACGGCACGCGGCCGGTGCAGTGGACCCTGCGCGACCAGCAGACCCTGCTCCCGGAGACGCTGCGCGAACGGGTCCAGGCCAGCGTCGTGCTCGCCCAGCGTCTCTCGGTGGGCGAGCGCCGGATGGCCAGGGTCGCGATCCGCAAGGACTTCCGCACCGGCGAGCTGGTCTCCCAGACGGTCCTCGGTCGCGGCGTGCGGGCCAGTGACGTGATCGTCCAGGAGCAGGTCGCCCACGCGCTGGCCGAGCTCGAGGACCAGGTCGGCATCACCCGCTGACCCGGCTCGCCACGCCCGCGCGGGCCGTTTCGGAACAGCCCGAAACCTTTGCTACAGTTACGCCCGCGAGCGCAGCCCGCAACAATCCCCTGTAGCTCAATTGGCAGAGCAGCCGGCTGTTAACCGGCAGGTTATTGGTTCGAGTCCAATCGGGGGAGCTCGACACGAAAGGCCCGGATCCAGCACGGATCCGGGCCTTCGGCGTCTTCGGGCGGGCGCGATGGCGGGTGTCGGCCGGGGATGGCTTGCCGCTCAGGGGAGGGCGAGAGTGGTGTTGCTGGCCTCGGCCGCCAGGCCCAGCCCCGTGGCGTCGGGTGCGGCCGAGGTGACCGTGAAGCCCATCGGCAGCTTCGGCAGCGGGAACGAACGGTCCAGGGCACCCTGCAGGGCCGAGCGCACGACCGTGGGGGCCGACTGGAGGTCACCACCGGAGACCGCGACGCGCAGGACGCCCTGGCGCACGGAGACGTCGGCGTTGCCGCGGACGGTCACGTCACCCAGCGGCGTCGACACGACGGCCCGCACCCGCGCGGTGTTGCCGCCCCCGGAGGAGAACGTCAGGCGCAGCCCCTGGCCCTGCAGGCGCGTCGCCACGAGCCGGTCGAGCTCGGTCCAGGTGATGTGTCCCCCAGCCTGGGCGTGGTCGACGGGGACGGAGGACAGCGTGCCCCCGGTCAGCGCCGACAGGGGTACCCGGGCGCCCTCGACGGTCGCCTCCAGCCGGTCCACGCCCAGCCCGTTGACCGACACCGGCCCCGAGGTCTGGGCGGACACCCGGGTGTAGCGGCCCTGGACCACCTGGGTGAGGAAGGGGAAGCCGCCCACGGTCACGTGCGGTGGCGTCTGCAGGTGCGCCGACCGCTGGATCCGGTCGGCGACGTGCTGGCCGGCCAGGTGGGCAGCGCCGCGGTCCACGCCGACGAGCGCCACCAGCAGCAGCACGAGTCCGATCAGCTTCCTCATGACAGGTCTCCCATGCCGGACGAGGCTGTCACACGCTGCTGTGGCGCGCTCAGCCCGCCTGCCCGGGAGCCGCGGGAGCGGCCTTGGCGCTGGTGTGGCCACGGCGGCGCATGCGGCGCTCCACGCGGCCGGCGAGCACCGTCAGCAGGTAGTTGATCGCGATGAAGATGGCGGCGACGACGATGAACGCCGGCACCATGTTGGCCCGTGCCGTGCCGAGCGTCTGACCCTGGGCGAGCAGCTCGACGTAGGTGATGATCGAGCCCAGCGCCGAGTCCTTCAGCACCACGACCAGCTGCCCGACGATCGCCGGCAGCATCGCCGTGAGCGCCTGGGGCAGCAGGATCGAGCGCAGCGTCTGGGTGGCCGTCAGGCCGATCGACAGGCCCGCCTCGCGCTGCCCGGCCGGCAGCGAGCCGACACCCGCGCGCACCAGCTCGGCCATGACCGAGGCGTTGTAGAGCGTCAGCCCCGTGACCACGCCGGCCAGGGCCAGCTGCTCGGAGTCGAAGACGTGGTACACGGCGTACAGGTTGAAGGCGAAGATCATCATGAGCAGCACCGGCACCGCGCGGAAGAACTCCACGAACACCGAGCAGAACCACCTCAGCGGCCGGTTCTCGGACAGCCGGCCCATGCCGAGCAGCAGCCCCAGCACCAGCGCCAGCACGATCGAGATCGCCGCCGCCTCGAGGGTGCCGACCAGGCCGGGCAGGAGGTACTCGGTCCACGTGTCGCTGGAGGCGAACGGGTTCCACTTGGCGGGGGTGAGGTTGCCCTTGGCGGCCAGCCGCGACAGCACCCACGCGAGGACGCCGAGCACCACCACGCCGCCGGCGGCGGCGGCGAGGGTGTGCCGACGGCGCGCCCGCGGCCCGGGGGTGTCGAACAGGACGGTGTGGGAGGTCATCGCTTCACCGCCAGGCGCCGGGACATCGTCGTGAAGAGCAGGCCCATCGGCAGCGTGAGCACCACGAAGCCGAGGGCGAAGACGAGGAACACCAGGACGAGCTGGTCAGGGCTGAACTCGATCATCTCCTTCATCAGGCCCGAGGCCTCGGCGACGCCGATCGCCGACGCGACGGTGGTGTTCTTGGTCAGTGCGATCATCGTGTTGCCCAGCGGCGTGACCGCGCCGCGGAACGCCTGCGGCATCACGACGTGGCGGATGTTCTGCCCGAAGCTCAGGCCGATCGAGCGCGCCGCCTCGGCCTGGCCGGCGGGGACGGTGTTGATGCCCGAGCGCAGCGCCTCACAGACGAACGCCGCGTGGTAGACCGACAGGCCCAGGACCGCGAGGCGGATGTTGTTGTCGACCAGGAATGTCGAGGAGGAGTTGTCCGCCAGCCGCAGGCCGAGGTTGACGAACAGGCCGATGTTGCAGAAGACGATGATCAGCGTCAGCGGGGTGTTGCGCACGATGTTCACGTAGCCCGCGCCCATCGTCCGCAGGACCGCCACGGGGGAGACCCGCATCACCGCGACCACCGTGCCGATGACCAGCGCCCCGACCGCGGAGAACACGGTCAGGACGATCGTCATCCAGAACGCCCCGAGGACGTCGTACTGCTTGAGCAGGTCAGCCATGAGCCGCCCTTCGTTGCGTGCGTGTCACCGACCGGTATGCCGTCCGCGCGAGGTGCGCGGACGGCATACCGGCAGGTCGTTCCCGGCTCAGGAGCAGGTGTCGACCTTGGGCGGGTTCTGGGACGTGTCGACCTTGAAGCCGGCGGGGCCGAGGTTCTTGTCGATCGCCTTCTGCCACTCGCCTGAGTCCTGCATCTTCTTGATGGCGGTGTTGATCTTCTCGCAGAGGGCCTTGTCGCCCTTCTTGATGCCGATGCCGTAGCGCTCCTCGGAGAAGGTCTGGCCGACGACCTTGAGCTTGCCCTTGTACTGCGGCTGGCTGGCGTAGCCGGCGAGGATCGTGTTGTCCGTGGTCAGCGCGTCGACCGCGCCGGCCGAGAGCGCCTCGACGCACTTGGAGTAGGTGTCGTACTCCTGCAGCTGCACGCCGGGGTACTTGTCCTTGACCTTGGCCGCGGACGTGGAGCCCTTGACCGAGCACAGCTTCTTGCCGGTCAGGGAGTCGGGGCCGGTGATCGAGGTGTCGTCGGAGCGGACGAGCAGGTCCTGGCCGGCGACGAAGTACGGCCCGGCGAAGGAGACCTTCTGCTTGCGGGCGTCGGTGATCGAGTAGGTCCCGACGACGAGGTTGACCTGGCCGGTGGAGAGGAGCGTCTCGCGCTGCGGTGTGGGTGCCTGCACGAAGGTGATGTCGCTCTCGGAGTGGCCGAGCTCCTTGGCGACGTACTTGGCCACGTCGATGTCGAAGCCGGTGTACTTCGCGCCGTCCTTCAGGCCCATGCCGGGCTGGTCGTACTTGACGCCGATCTTGAAGTCGCCGGCGCCAGCGCCACCGCCCCCGCAGGCCGCCAGACCCAGCACGGCGGCGGCAGCGACCGCCACCACGCCGATTCGACGAACGTTCATGCGTTTTCCTCCCTGTTGGACGCGACTTCAGTGCGTCAGGATCTTGGCGAGGAAGTCCCTCGCCCGTGTGGACTGCGCGTTGGTGAAGAACTCCTCGGGCGTGCCCTGCTCGACGACCTGGCCGTCGGCCATGAACACCACCCGGTCGGCGGCACGGCGGGCGAAGCCCATCTCGTGCGTCACCACGACCATCGTCATGCCGGACTTCGCCAGCTCGGTCATGACGTCGAGAACCTCGTTGATCATCTCCGGGTCGAGCGCCGAGGTCGGCTCGTCGAAGAGGATCACCTTGGGGTCCATGGCGAGAGAGCGCGCGATCGCCACGCGCTGCTGCTGCCCGCCGGAGAGCTGTGCGGGGTACTTGTCGGCCTGGTGCGCCACCCCGACCCGTTCGAGCAGCTCCATGGCGCGCCGGTCCGCCTCGGCCTTGGCCAGGCCGCGGACCTTGATCGGCCCGAGCGTGACGTTCTCGCGAATCGTCTTGTGCGCGAACAGGTTGAACGACTGGAACACCATGCCGACGTCGGCGCGCAGGCGGGCGAGCTCCTTGCCCTCGGTGGGCAGCGGCCGTCCGTCGATGGTGATCGAGCCGGACTCGAACGTCTCCAGCCGGTTGATCGTGCGGCACAGCGTGGACTTGCCCGAGCCCGAGGGCCCGATGACCACGACGACCTCACCCTCGCCGATGGTGAGGTCGATGTCCTGCAGGACGTGCAGCGCACCGAAGTGCTTGTTGACCTTGTCGAGCACGACGAGCGGACGGCGTCCCGGGGAAGCGGCGGCGTCAGTCATGCGGATCAACCTACCCACAGGCCACTTCCGTGCCACACGTGACCTGTGCGCCAGCCATGTGCCTGCTGTGTGCCTCAGGCCCCGGCGAGCACGAGTCGCGTGGGCGCGGTCCCGCTCCCGGGGAGGCGCAGCGGACCGTCACCAGGGGTGATGCTCCCGAGCAGCCGAGGCCCCCGCGCCCCGGTCGCCGACGGCAGCGAGGCTGGGTGCCCGGCCCAGGTCATCCAGCCCAGCACGGCGAAGGCCACGGCCTCCTTGGCCTGGTCCGGCAGCCCGAGGTCGGAGGCCCGAGTGAGCCGCACGTCGCCGAGCTCGCGGGCGAGGTCGCGCCGCAGCGTGGGGTTGCGCACGCCGCCCCCCGAGGCCACCACCTCGGTCGCGTCGTGGCGCCCCACCGCGTCGGCGACGGTGCGGGCGGTGAGAGCGCTCAGCGTGGCGAGCACGTCGTCCCCGCCGAGGTGGGCGTGGCCGCGCCACACCCGCTCCAGGTATGCCGCGTTGAACCACTCCTTGCCGGTGGACTTGGGTGCCGGGCGGGCGTAGTACGGGTCGGCGAGCAGCTCGGTCAGCAGCGCCTCGTCCACCCGGCCGCGCGCGGCACGGGCCCCGCCGGCGTCGAAGGCCTCGGTCCCTCCGGTGAGGTGGACGACCGCCGCGTCGAGCAGGGCGTTGGCCGGGCCGGTGTCGTAGGCGACGGGGGAGGTGCCCTCCACCCCGGCGGTGATGTTCGCGATACCGCCGAGGTTGAGCGCGACCGGGCGGCCCCGCCGCCCCCGCAGCCACAGCGCGTCGAACAGGGCGACCAGCGGCGCGCCCTGCCCGCCGGCGGCGACGTCGCGGGAGCGCAGGTCCGAGACGACAGGCAGACCCGTGGCCTCGGCCACCCACGCGGGCTGGCCGACCTGGAGCGTGCCGCGGACGGCGCCGCCCTCGACCCAGTGGAAGAGGGTCTGCCCGTGCGAGACGACCAGGTCGGCGCGGCCGCCGGCCAGCTCCTGCACGGCCCGCCGGGCCACCGCGGCGAACGCGCGGCCGACGCCGGTGTCGAGGCGGCACCAGTCCAGGGCCGTGGCCGGCGCCGGTGGCAGCGCCCGGGTGATGGCGGCGCGCAGGTCCGGCGGGTAGTCCTGGCTGAGGTGTCCCAGCACGGTGACGTGCAGGGTGTCGCCGTCGGCCTCGAGGTCGACCACGGCCGCGTCGATGCCGTCGTGGGAGGTGCCCGACATCAGGCCGACGACGCGCAGGGCCATGGCGGGGCTCATCGGGGGAGCGCGCGGCGGTGGTCGTCGGCGCGCAGCCCGAGGCAGGCCAGTGCGCTGACGACGCAGGTGGCGATGACGTACCAGGCCGGGATGTCGGCGTTGCCGGTGCGCTTGATGACCTCGGTGATGATCAGGCCGGCGCTGCCGGCGAACACCGCGTTGGCGAGGGAGTAGCTCACGCCCAGGCCGGTGTAGCGCACGGTGGTGTGGAACATCTCGGCGAGCATCGCCGGCCCGGGCCCGGCCATGAGGCCGACGATGGCGCCGGCGACGAACACGACGAGGAACTTGGTGCCGGTCGAGGTGCCGGGGGCCTGGAGCAGGTTGAGCATCGGCAGGGCGAGCACGGCGATGAGCGCGGCGCCGGTGACCATGAGCGGCTTGCGCCCGACCCGGTCGCTGAGTGCGCCGGCCGGCAGGATCGAGGCGGCGAAGCCCACGTTGGCGATGACGCCGGCGATGAGCGACTCGCGGAACGAGGTGCCCAGCGAGACCTGCAGGTAGGAGGGCATGACCACGAGGAAGGTGTATCCGGCGGCCGCCCAGCCCATGAGCCGCAGGATGCCGAGCAGGATCGCCACGCCGGTCGAGGTCGGGGCCTCGGGGGCCGCCTCACCCTCGGTGGCGCGGAGGGCGGTGTCCTCCTCGGCGACGTCCTCCTCGGCGGTGGCGGCGCGGAACACCGGGGTCTCCTCGACCTTGAGTCGCACCCACAGCGCGGCCGCGCCGAAGGGGAGTGCGAGGAGGAACGGGACTCGCCAGCCCCACGCGTGCAGCTGCTGGTCGGACAGGACGACAGCCAGGATCGCCGCGGTGCCGGCGCCGCCGAGCAGGCCCAGGGCCACGGTGAACGACTGCCACGAGCCGTAGAGCCCGCGCCGCCCCGCCGGGGCGTGCTCGGTCATCAGCGAGACGGCACCGCCGAACTCGCCGCCGGCGCTGAGGCCCTGCAGGATGCGCACCAGCGTCAGCAGGACCGGTGCCGCGGCGCCCACCGTCGCCCGGGTCGGCAGGACGCCGATGAGCGCGGTGCCGAGCGCCATGAGCAGCAGCACCAGGACCAGGGTGGGGCGGCGGCCGACCCGGTCGCCGACCCGGCCGAAGAGCCAGGCGCCGACCGGCCGGAAGAAGAAGGCGATGGCGAACGAGGCGTAGGTCTTGACCAGGGCCTCGAGGTCGCCGGCGCCTGAGGTGGCGAAGAAGGCGCCGGCGATGACGGTGGCGAAGTAGCCGTAGACGCCGAACTCGTACCACTCGATGAAGTTGCCGACGCACCCGCCGACGAGCGAGCGCCGCGAGGCCCGCACGTCGAGCACGGTGGCCCCGCCCGGGGCGCTGTTCGTGGTTGGGGTGGTGGTCATGCGTCGTCCTCGTCTCGGGCCCGGAGCAGGTTGTGAGATACCTTCGCGACGCCGACCAGGTGTGTCAAGGATTCACGACAAGCGGGTCCGGGCCGTGGACGTGACGGTACCGGCCGGGGCCGGGCTCAGTGCTCGAGGAAGGTCGCCGCCATGTCCTTGTCGCCGTGGCCGGCCTCCAGGGCCCGGTCGAGGTGCCCGCGGACCGCCTCCAGGACGGCGAGGTCGACCCCCGCGCCGCGGGCGGCGTCGACGACCAGCCCGGCGTCCTTGGCCGCGCCGTCCAGGCCGAACGCCGG
The DNA here is from genome assembly GCF_054325275.1 of Oryzihumus sp. Classification (NCBI taxonomy): domain Bacteria; kingdom Bacillati; phylum Actinomycetota; class Actinomycetes; order Micrococcales; family Intrasporangiaceae; genus Oryzihumus; species Oryzihumus sp. Next base: position 31,298 of record NZ_JBTCWL010000026.1, on the reverse strand, counting down.
CGCGAAGTCCCCGTCGAGCATGGCCGAGCCCTTGAGCTGGACGTAGGGCGCGTCCATGGCGCCGCCGGACACGGCCTCGAGGAACAGGGCCGGGTCCAGCCCCAGGGCCCGCGCCAGGGTCAGGGACTCGGCGATGCCCTCCACGACGGTGAGCACCCAGGCGTTGGCGGCCAGCTTGAGCCGGGACCCGGCACCCGCCGGGCCGACCCACAGGGTGCGCGAGCCGATCGCGTCCAAGACTGGCTCCACGCGCGGGCGGAGCTCCTCCGGGCCCGAGGCGAGCACCACCAGTGCGCCGTCCTCGGCCGGCTTGCGGGTGCCCAGCACCGGTGCGTCCACCAGCGCCACCCCCAGGTCGCCGGCCAGCGCGGCCAGGCGGTCATGACCGGCCACCCCAACGGTCGTCTGCTGCACCCATACCGCGTCCGGGCCGAGCGCCCCTCGGGCCTGCTCCATGGTCGCTGCGACGCTGTCGGCGTCGAAGAGCATGGTCACCACGAGGTCGGCCCCGGTGACCGCCTCGGCCACGTTCCCGGCGACGTGCGTGCCGGTGCCGGCCAGCGCCTCGGCCTTGTCCCGGCTGCGGTTCCACACCCGCAGCGGCAGGCCGGCCGCGGCGATGTTGCGGGCCATGCCGGCCCCCATGGTGCCGGTCCCGAGCAGGGCGACGGTGGGCTGGCGGGTCACGGGCTACCTCCGGTGGGTCGTCGGTTCGCGGCGAAGCAGGCGGGCGGGTCGGTTGCGGTCCTGTCTACCCCTCCAACGAGGGCTGGCGCGCGGCGTGGGCGGCCCGCCGGCGGGTCGCCACCAGGTCGCCGATGCCGATGACCAGCGAGACGGCGGTCAGCGCCACGGCTGCGCGCAGGCCGTGGCTGGCGGCGGCCGTGAAGTCCCCGCGGGTGGAGGTCAGCGTCGCGAAGTAGATCGAGCCGATGATCGCGATGCCGGCCGCGGTGCCGAGGCGCTGGCCGGTCTGGAGCACCCCGCCCGCGGTGCCGGCCCGCCGCACCGGCACCTCGCTCAGGGTCAAGGTGACGTTGGGGGAGATGACCAGGCCGCTGCCGATGCCGGCCAGCAGCAGGGGCAGCGCCGTGGCCCAGCCCAGGCCGCTGTCCTGGCCGTGCCCGGCGACGACCATGTCGGTCAGGGCAAGGCCGACCACGACGGTCGCGAGGCCGCCGACGACCAATGGCCGGCCGGCGCGGGTGACCAGGCGCCCGCCGACCGCTGCGGCCACGGCCGAGCCCGCCGCGAACGGCGTCACCGCCAGGCCGGCCTGCAGTGGCGTGTAGTGGAGGCCGCCCTGGAAGAAGAGGGTGAGGACGAAGAAGATGCCGGTGAAGCCTGAGAAGTAGGCCATGGCCAGGCTCGAGCCGGTGCTGTAGCTCGCCAGGCGGAACAGGCTCAGGTCGATCAGCGACGTGCGGCCGCGCGCGGCATACCGGCGCTCCCAGGCGACGAACACCACCAGCAGCACGGCACCCACGGCGAGCAGCGACCACTTCGTGCCGCCCTGCCACTGCTGCTCCTCGACGAGGGGCAGCAGCAGGGCGAGGACCGCGGCGCCGAGCAGGCCGACGCCGACCGGGTCGAGGTCGCTGCGGCCTTGGCCCTGCGGCTCGTGCGTGGGGATGAGGCGCAGCGCCAGCACGATGGCGGCGACGCCGATCGGGATGTTGACGAAGAAGATCCACCGCCAGCCCGTGTCGACGCCGAGCAGCCGGATGATCAGGCCGCCGAGGATCGGGCCGACCGCGGTGGAGACGCCGATGACGGTGCCGAGCATGCCGAACGCCCGACCGCGCTCGCGGCCGGGGGAGAACAGCTCCTGGATCAGGCCGGAGACCTGGGGGTTGAGGATGCCGCCGCCGACACCCTGCACGAGGCGGGCGATGACCAGCAGCAGCGCCGTGGGGGCCAGCCCGGCCAGCAGGCTGCTCGCCGTGAACACGGCCACGCCCACGACGAACATGGTCCGCCGGCCGCGGGCGTCGCCGAGGCGGCCGGACGGGACCAGCACCAGCCCGAACGTCAGCGCGTAGCCGGAGACCACCCACTGCAGGTCGCTGGGGCCGGCGCCGATGCCGGTGCGGATCGAGGGAAGCGCCACGTTGACGATGCTGATGTCGAGCAGCGTCATGAAGCCTGCGACGAGGCAGACGCCCAGGGCCTTCCAGCGGCGTGGGTCAGGGGTGTCCGTCACCTCGGGGGCAACCCCGCGCGGTGCGCGGTTCATTCCCCAACCGTCCACCCACCGGTATGCCGTGTGCCTGCGGGGCGGCGCGCCGCACCCGCCGTCCGTGTCAGGAGCTGGCCACCGGCCCCCCGTGACCCCGGGGGAGGGGTCGTCGTTGGGTGGCCAGGAGGTCGCCATGAGACTGCCCCACCGGCGCAAGCAGGGCCCGCCCCCGCAGGGCGAGGCCGAGCACGGAGACGAGCACGGGACCGCGCCCGGGCACGAGCACGCTTCCTACCCCTACGACCCCGAGCACCCGGACCGCCCCTACGAGCAGGTGCAGCGCGACATCGGCACCAGCCTGCTGTTGGGCGCCGTGGTGCTCGTGGTGCTGGTGGGCCTGCTGGCCCTGGGGCTGGCCTGACGGCTGTGGCGCGAACGCGATCCCGTTCCGGCGTCGAGCATTTGGCGTGCCCGGGACGAAACGGGCATGCTGGGCGACGATGTCCGAGAACCAGCCTCAGACGCCCGACGCGCCCCGGCCCGACGGCGATGCCTTCGACGCCGCGACGCTGCGCGTCCCCGTGACCTCTGACCGCGACGACGCCGCCGCGCGGATCGCCGAGCTGGTCCGTCGCTCCAACGAGCGCAGCTCGGCCGCTCCGGCGTCGACCACGGGCGCCGCCCCGACGCCGCCCGCGGCGCCGGCCCCGGCTCCAACCCCTGCTCCGGCGCCCGCGCCGGCCCCTGCTGCGGACCCGGCCGGTGAGGCCACGCAGGCGTGGCCGGCCCCGGCGGCCGACCCCGACGCGACCCAGGCGTGGCAGCCGGTGGCCGAGCACCGCCCGCAGGCGCCGCTCGACCCCGAGGTGACCCAGGCCATGGCCCCGGCCGTCGGTGCCGGCGGTGCTCCCCGTGCCGGCGGTGCTCCCGTCGGGGCGGCGCAGGCCATGCCCTCCGTGGGTGCCGAGCCGACCCAAGCGGTCCGCTACGCCAGCAGCGGGGTGTCCGAGGCGACGCCCGTGGCTCCGCTGGACTACGACGCGACCGCGCAGGTTCCCCTGCCGACGGCCGCCGGTGCTGCCCACACCACGGCGTTCGAGAGCCCGGCCGTCACGCCGGCGCGACCGGCCGGCCCCCGGCGGCGAGGCCTGCCCGTGCCGAGCTGGGCCATCGTGGCCGGCCTGGTCGCGGTGATCGCCCTGCTGGTGTGGGCGTTCACCGGGGGTGGCGGGTCGGGTGCGGGCCAGGGCAACGCGTCCGCAGGCTCCTCGGCCGGCGCGGGTCAGGCGGCCCCGGCCGGCTTCCAGGTCCGCCTCAGTGACACCGTCACCGACTGCGCGGCGCACTCCCGGGGCAAGGTCAAGGAGACCTTCCGACAGGTGCCGTGCGTCAAGGCGACCCGCTCGGTCGGCACCGGCACGGTCAACGGCCGCAAGGTCCTGTTCGTCGTCTCCCGGATCGAGATGTCCTCCTCCGACGACGCGGCGCGGATCAAGTCCGTCCTCGACGGCGACGGCACCGGCAACCTCAACGACCTGCTGCGCGAGGGCAGGCGCTTCGCCGGTGGGCCGCGCCAGATGCCGCCATCGGGCTACGCCTCCGTCCAGGCCGACGAGATCGTGGGGGTCGCCGAGGCCGGCTACCTCGACGGGAGCTCCTCCGACAGCGACCCGGCGCTGCGGGACGCGGCCGCCCAGGTCGCCGAGTCGGTCGGCACCCACTGACGCCCGGCTGACGCGGCCCGACCGACGAGGCCCGGGACACGGGCGGGCGGCGACGGTGACGCGTGGTCAGCCGCAGGCGGCAGCCCGCTGCAGCAACAGGGTGCGCTCGCGCTCGTTCTGGGTGAGCGTGGCGGCGTGCTCGAGCTCGACCCGGGCCTCCGCTTGCCGGCCCAGCCGCACGAGCAGGTCTGCCCGGACCGCCGGCAGCAGGTGGTAGCGCCCCAGCGTGCCGGTGGCCGCGAGGGCATCCACGATCTCCAGGGCCGGGGCGGGCCCGTGGGCCATCGACACGGCCACGGCGCGGTTCAGCTCGACCACCGGCGAGGGCTGGACGGCGACGAGCACGGCATACAGGGCGGCGATCCGGTCCCAGTCGGTCTCGCCGGCGGTGCGGGCGCGCGCGTGGCAGGCGGCGATGGCCGCCTGCAGCGTGTAGGGGCCGGACACCCCGGCGGAGAGCGCCTCGGCCCGCTCCAGCCCGGTGAGGCCACGGCCCACCAGCAGCTGGTCCCACCGGCCGCGGTCCTGGTCGAGCAGGAGCACCGGGGTGCCGTCGGCGGCGGTGCGCGCCCGGGTGCGCGAGGCGTGCAGCTCCATCAGCGCGACGAGGCCGTGGACCTCGGGCTCGTCCGGCATGAGCCCGGCGAGGACGCGGCCGAGCCGCATCGCCTCGGCGCACAGCTCGGGGCGCAGCCAGTCCTCACCGGCGGTGGCGGAGTAGCCCTCGTTGAAGACGAGGTAGACCACCTCGAGCACAGAGGCCAGCCGGGCCGGGCGCTCGTGCGCCGGGGGCACCTCGAACGGCACGCCCTTCGCGGCGAGGGCGCGCTTGGCGCGCACGACCCGCTGGGCGATGGTCGGCTCGGGCACGAGGAAGGCGCGGGCGATCTCCGTCGTCGAGAGCCCGCACAGCACCTTCAGCGCCAGCGCGACCCGGGCCTCGGTGGACAGCACGGGGTGGCAGGCGGTGAAGACGAGGCGCAGCAGGTCGTCCTCGATGTCGTCCTCGAGCACCGCGGCGAGGGCCGGGTCGTCCCCGCTCGCGCGGCGCCCCTGCTCGCGGCCGAGCTCGGCGTGCTTGCGGTCCCGGCGTTCCTGCCGCCGGAAGGCGTCGACCGCCCGGCGCTTGCCGACTGCCATCAGCCACGCCCCCGGGTTGCGCGGCACGCCCTCCGACGGCCACTGCTCCAGGGCGGCGAGCAGCGCCTCCTGGGCGAGGTCCTCGGCCAGACCGACGTCGCGGGTCAGGTGTGCCAGCCCCGCGACCAGGCGCGCGGCCTCGATCCGCCAGACCGCCTCGACCGCCCTGTGCGTGCTCGCCGTCCCCGTCACACGGCTCATCCCACAAGCGCCGGCACCTTTGCGCAAGAACCGGTCGCGAACCGCGTCGGATAACGGGCCCGGGGCGTCGTCATCATGCGCAATGCCGGGACAACCCGGGGGAGGGGGAGGCGGGGGCGTCGGGGCGGCCGGGGCAAGGCGCGGGGGAGCGCGCTCGCGGGGCGGGCCTGGTGACCCGCCCCGCGCTCCCCGCCGGAGTCAGTGCTGTTGACCCGCGACCTGCTCGCGCAGCCGTGCCTCCTGCTCGCGCAGCTCGGGGGTGAACTCCTCGCCGAAGTCCTCGGCCTCGAAGACCTGGCGGATCTCGATCTCGTCGCCGGGCAGGAACGGCGCCCGGCGCACCCACTCGATCGCCTCCTCGCGCGAGGAGACCTGCCACAGCCAGAAGCCGGCGACGAGCTCCTTGGCCTCGGCGAACGGGCCGTCGACCACCGTCGTGCTGCGGCCCTCGCCGAAGCGCACCCGGGCGCCCTTGGAGCTGTCCTGCAGGCCTTCACCCGCGAGCATGACGCCGGCCTTGACCAGCTCCTCGTTGAACGCGCCCATCTCGGCCAGCTGCTCCTGCGTGGGCAGCGTGCCCGCCTCGGTGTCCGCGTTGGCCTTGACCATCACCATGAAACGCATGTCCGTGCCCTCTTCCTTCGTCCGTCATCGGTCTGGGCCGGGCCCCTCGTGAGCCAGCCTCCACCAACGCGTCGCGCGGGCGCACCTCAGATCGACATCTCCGTGGGATGAGTTTTCGCCGGGTCCGCCCCCGTGTGCCCGGCCACCGCGAGCGGACCGTGCGTGCCCGGCACGGTGAACTGCTCGTGCCGCCCGGCCACGCTCATCCGGCGCCAGTGGGCGAAGCCGCGCAGGTCGTGGTGGACGACGAGGTAGTACCACGCGTAGCGCGCGGCGTCCGGCAGCCGCCGCCAGCGCAGGCCGGGCTGGGCGGTGAGGTAGCCCAGGTTCCGGAATGTCAGGTCGCGGCGGCCCGGGTCGCGCGGCACGAGCACGGAGAGCCGGCCGCCGAGCAGCGGGGTCCAGTCGTCACGGCCCTGCGGATGCAGGTACGCCGCCGGTGCGCAGGTGCCGAAGCGCAGGCCGCTGCGCTTGAGCCGCCGGTGCACCTCGACCTCGTCGCCGCGGACGAACAGCCGCGGGTCGGGCACGCCCACGGCTTCGAGGGCGGTCCGGGAGAAGAGCGCGCCGTTGAACAGGTTGGCGGTGCCGGGCAGGAGCACGTCCGTGCCCAGCTGGTCGCGCCGGCGCAGCCAGGTCAGTCCGCGGCGTAGCGGGAAGGCGAGCTGCTCGGGGTCCTCCTCGTCGAGCACGAGCGGGGACACCACCTCGAGGTCGTGCTCGGCCGCCGTGACCAGCAGCCGGCCCAGCACCCACCGGTCGGCCGGCCGGCCGTCGTCGTCAGCCATCCAGACCCAGTCCGCACCCAGGGCGCGGGCGTGCAGGACGCCGTAGGCGAACCCGCCCGCGCCGCCGAGGTTGGCCGCGGACGGCAGGTAGGTGCACGGCATACCGGCGTCGCGCACGACCGCCTCCACGACGGGGTCAGCGGCGTTGTCGACCACGACGAGGTGGTCCGGCGGCCGGGTCTGGTGCACCACCTCATGCAGGCACCGGCGCAGCAGCTCGGGCCGGTCCTTGGTGACGATGACGCAGACGACCTTGGGGTCCCTGATGCTCACTCCGCCAACGTAGGAGCGGTCGCTGAGGGAAATCTGACACGCCGGTGAACGGCGCGGACCCGTGAGGTGGCCGCGGGGATCCGGGGCGTGACAGTGCTCACGGCCGGACCGCGTGTCCCGTTCGCGGCGGCCTTACTGTTGGGGGGTCTGACGGGCCTGCGGGGTGCCTGCTCAGCACGTCGGAGAGTCTCACAGGACGCCTTCGCCGAAGTGAAAGACGGGGTTCAGGCTCTGTCATGTTTCGTTCACCTAACTCTCAAGAAGCGCTCCTACCTTCACACTTGTGAGCACCCCCTTCTCCTTGCTGCTGCCCGTTTACGGGGGCGATGAGCCGTCGCACGTCGAGCGGGCGTTCCGGAGCACCGTCGAGGAACAGCTCCGGCCGCCGGCCGAGGTCGTGATCGTGCAGGACGGCAAGATCACCCCCGGGCTGGCCAGCGCCCTCGACCGCCTGGAGTCGGAGAGCCCGGTGCCGGTGCGCCGGCTGCGGCTGAGCCACAACGTGGGGCTGGCCCAGGCGCTGCAGTGCGGCCTGTCCGCCTGCAGCTACGAGGTCATCGCGCGGATGGACGCCGACGACGTCAGCCTCCCGCACCGGTTCGCGGTGCAGCTGCCGCTCATCGAGGCGGGTGCCGACCTGGTCGGCTCGGCCCTGGTCGAGTTCTCCGACAATGACCCGGACGGCAGCTTCGGGACCTTGCGCGTCCCACCGCTGGAGGCCGACGAGATCGCCCGCGCCGCCCGGCTGCGCAGCCCGTTCAACCACCCGAGCGTGGTGTACCGGCGCTCGGCGGTGCTCGAGGCGGGCGGCTACCGCGAGCTGCCGCTGCTGGAGGACTACTGGCTGTTCACCCGGATGATCGACGCCGGGGCCAGCGTCGCCAACGTGCCCGACGCGCTGGTGCAGTACCGCGTGGACAGCGGCTCCTACCAGCGCCGCGGCGGCCTGCGGCTGCTGCGCTCCGAGGTCGCCCTCCAGCGCCGGCTGCGCGCCGAGGGCTTCACCACCACCAACCAGATGCTGCGCAACCTCACCGTCCGCGGCGGCTACCGGGTCATCCCGGTAGGCATCCGCCGTGCCCTGTACCGCCGTACCTTCACGACCCCATCGGAGGGATCACCATCAGTGGACTCACTGCCCGTCACGCATCACCGACTGCTGCACCGGCGGGGGGCTCGTCGATGAGGGCTGACCTCGTCGTCGTCGGGTCGGGGCTGTTCGGGCTGACCGTGGCCGAGCGTGCCGCCGAGCGCGGTCTCGACGTCGTCGTGCTCGACCGGCGCGAGCACGTCGGTGGCAACGCGTGGAGCGACATCGACCCCGACACGGGCCTCGAGGTGCACCGCTACGGGGCGCACCTGTTCCACACGTCGAACGCCCGGGTGTGGGACTACGTCAACCGCTTCACCTCGTTCACCTCCTACCAGCACCGGGTGTGGACCGTGCACGGCGGCGAGGTGTTCCCGCTGCCGATCAACCTCGGCACGGTCAACCAGTTCTTCCGCGCCAACCTCGGACCCGCCGAGGCCGCCGCGCTGGTCGCCGAGCAGGCCGCCGAGCTCACCGGCGAGCCGGCCAACCTCGAGGAGAAGGCGATCTCCCTGATCGGCCGCCCGCTCTACGAGGCGTTCATCAGGGGCTACACCGCCAAGCAGTGGCAGACCGACCCGCGGGACCTGCCCGCTGAGGTGATCAGCCGGCTGCCGGTGCGGCTCACCTATGACAACCGCTACTTCAACGACACCTGGGAGGGCCTGCCCACGGACGGGTATGCCGCGTGGCTGAGCCGGATGGCCGACCACCCCCGCGTGGACGTTCGCCTCGGTGTCGACTTCCTCGAGGAGGGTCACGAGCTGTCCCGGGACGCCGTGCGCGGCCAGGTGCCGGTGGTCTACACCGGTCCGCTGGACCGGTACTTCGGCGACGTGCACGGCCCGCTCGGCTGGCGCACGCTCGACTTCGAGCAGGAGGTCCTGCCGGTCGGGGACTTCCAGGGCGCCCCGGTGATGAACTACGCCGACGACGACGTGGACTTCACCCGCATCCTGGAGTTCCGCCACTTCCACCCCGAGCGCGACTACCCGTCCGACAAGACGGTCATCGTGCGGGAGCGCTCCCGCTTCGCCGGCGCCGGTGACGAGCCGTACTACCCGGTGAACACCCCGGAGGACCGGACCCGGCTGCTCGAGTACCGCGAGCTCGCGCAGGCCGAGCGCGACGACCACCAGGTGGTCTTCGGTGGGCGGCTCGGCTCCTACCAGTACCTCGACATGCACATGGCCATCGCCTCGGCGCTGCGCCTCGCCGACAACGACCTCGACGACCTGCTGCAGGGTCGCCAGGCGCTGGCGGAGGTGGCCCGATGAGTGCCGCCGACCAGCTCTCCCCGACCGACCGTCCGGGAGCGGCCGACCTGCGTGTCGTGGCCCGCGTCGTGCTGCCCACCGAGGGCGACCTCGACGTCCTGCCGCTCTATGTCGACGGCGAGCACGTACCCGTGCCGGTCGAGACCGAGCACGGCACCACCGTGCTGGCACCGACGTCCTCGACGCAGCAGCCCGACCAGGTCCTGGGGCGGTACTCCTACCGGGTCGGCCCCGGGGAGCGGACGTCGTTCGCGACGTACTTCAACGCCTTCCCCGCGGCCTACTGGCGGCGCTGGACGGTCGTCGAGACCGTCACCCTGCGCGTGAGGGCGCACGGCACGGGCACCCTCCTGGTCTACCGCTCCTCCGCGCGGGGGGCCGTCGCCCGCGTCTCCTCGCGCCAGCTGGACGGCTCGGCCGAGCACCTCATCGAGCTGCCCCTGAAGGCTTTCGGCGACGGCGGCTGGTACTGGTTCGACCTGGTCGCCGGCCAGGAGGAGCTGCGCCTGGAGGAGGCCCAGTGGCTCGTGCCCGAGGCCGGCCGGCCCGCCTCGACGGTCACGGTCGGGATCACCACCTTCAACCGGCCCTCCTACTGCACCGCCCTGCTGGGCCAGCTCGGCGAGGCCGCTGAGCTGCGCGACGTCGTCGACGAGGTCCTCGTCATCGACCAGGGCACCCAGAACGTGCGCGACGACGAGGGCTTCGCCGGGGCCCACGCGGCGCTCGGCGACCGCCTGCGGATCGTCGAGCAGGCCAACCTCGGTGGCTCGGGAGGCTTCTCCCGCGCCATGATCGAGACGCTGGACGGCGGGCGCAGCGACCACGTGCTGCTGCTGGACGACGACGTCGTCTGCGAGCCCGAGGGCATCGCCCGCGCCGTGGCCTTCGCGGACTTCGCGCGCCGGCCCACCATCGTCGGTGGCCACATGTTCAGCATGCACGAGCGGTCGGTGCTGCACGCCTTCGCCGAGGTCGTCCTGCCCTGGCAGTTCCGCTGGGCCCCCGCCGCGCCGACCGAGCACGACCACGACCTGTCCCGCGCCAACCTGCGCTCGACGCCGTGGCTGCACCGTCGCGTGGACGTGGACTACAACGGCTGGTGGATGTGCCTGATCCCCACCGCCGTGCTGCGCGAGGTCGGCCTGTCGCTGCCCCTGTTCATCAAGTGGGACGACGCGGAGTACGGCCTGCGCGCCGCGGCCCACGGGTTCCCGACCGTGTCCCTGCCGGGTGCGGCTGTCTGGCACGTCCCGTGGACCGACAAGGACGACAGCGTCGACTGGCAGGCCTACTTCCACGCCCGCAACCGGTTCGTCGCCGCCCTGCTGCACTCCCAGTTCGAGCACGGGGGGCGCATGGTCCGCGAGAGCCTGGCCATCCAGCTCAAGCACCTGATGGCCATGCAGTACTCCGCGGCGCGGCTGCGGCAGCAGGCGCTGCTGGACGTCCTCGCCGGCCCGGAGCACCTGCACGAGCAGCTCCCCACCAAGCTCGGTGCGGTCCGCGCGCTGCGCTCCGCCTTCCCCGATGCGGTGGTCAAGCCCGACCCCGAGGAGTTCGCCCCGGTGCACAGCCCGCGCCCGCGCAAGCGCGACGTGGTGACCCGCAAGCCGGGGTCTACGCTGGCGACCATGGCCACGGCGGCAGCCGGCCTGGCCCGGCAGCTCAAGCCCGTCCCCGCAGCCGCGCAGGACCACCCGGAACGGGTGGTCCCGGCGGTCGACGCGGGCTGGTGGACGCTGTCCCGGCTCGACTCGGCCCTGGTCTCGACGACCGACGGCACCGGTGTCTCGTGGCACCGGCGGGACCGGGCGGCGACGCGGACCGCCGTGCGGGAGGCCCTCGCCACCCACCAGCGGCTGCTGCGCGAGTGGCCGGCCCTGGCCCGCCGCTACCAGGCCGCGCTGGCCGAGCTGGCCGGCGAGGACGCCTGGCGCAAGACCCTCGAGGGCCCCGGGGGGACCGCTCCGTGACCGTGGTCCAACCCGAGGCCGCCCTCACCGTCCAGGGGTGGGGCGGGGGCCTGCTGGAGGTGGTGCGCCGGCGGTTCCTGCTCAGCCTGCTGGTGCGCAAGGAGCTGCGGGTGCGCTACCGCGCCTCGGTGCTCGGCCTGGGCTGGTCCTACGTCAAGCCCGCCGTGCAGTTCCTCGTCTACCTCGTGGGCATGGGCCTGATCCTGCAGCAGCGGGCGATCGGCAACTACCCGGTCTACCTCTTCGGCGGCCTGGTCGTGGTGACGACGTTCAGCGAGGCTGTCGGCAACGCCTCCCGCTCGGTGGTGGCCAACGCCGACCTGGTCAAGAAGATCTACCTGCCGCGCGAGCTGTTCCCCGTGGCCAGCATCTGCGTGGCGGTCGTCCACCTCGCGCCGCAGGTCGTCGTGCTGCTGGCCGGGTCCCTCCTGAGCGGCTGGCGCCCCGACCCGGTCGGCATGGCCGCCCTCGTCGCCGGCCTGGCGCTGGTGCTGCTGCTCGCCCTGGGGCTGGGCCTGCTGCTCGGCGCGGTCAACGTGCTGTTCCGCGACGTGGAGAACGTGGTCGACCTCGTGCTCATGGTGCTCATCTGGGTGTCGCCGGTGCTCTACCCGTGGCAGCGGGTGGCCGCCGTCTTCGGCGAGGGGTCCATCTGGCTCACCCTCTACCAGCTCAACCCGCTCACCGTGGCCGTGGAGCTGGTCCACCGCGGCACGTGGGCCTCCGGCACCAACGCCGGCGCCACGCCCCCCGGGCTGGCTGGGCAGACGGTGGCGGCGTTCGGCATGACCGTGGTCCTGATCGTCGTCGGCCAGCTGGTCTTTCGCCGCCTGTCCGGCCGGTTCGCCCAGGAGCTGTGATGAGCACGCGACCCATCGCCGTCGAGGTCGACGGCGTCACCAAGCGCTTCCGCCTGCGCCACACCCACTCCCTCAAGGAGAGCCTGGTGTGGATGATGCAGGGGCGGGAGCGGCACAACGACTTCACCGCCCTGGACGACATCAACCTCACCGTGCCGCAGGGGCAGACGATGGCCCTGCTCGGGCGCAACGGGTCCGGCAAGTCGACCCTGCTCAAGCTCCGGGCCGGGGTCATGGCGCCCGACCAGGGGCGGGTGCGGCTGCGCGGCCGGGTCGCGGGCCTGCTCGAGGTCGGCGCGGGCCTGCACCCGGACCTGACCGGGCGGGAGAACGTCTTCCTCAACGCCTCCATCCTCGGGATGACGGAGGCGGACATCCGGGCCCGGTTCGACGACATCGTCGACTTCGCCGACATCGGCCCGTTCCTGGACACCCAGGTGCGCTTCTACTCCTCGGGGATGTTCCTGCGGCTGGCCTTCGCCGTCGCCGTGCACACCGAGCCGGACGTCTTCCTCGTCGACGAGATCCTTGCCGTCGGCGACGAGCCGTTCCGGCGGCGCTGCCTGGAGCGCATCGAGCGCCTGTCGGCCGAGGGACGGACCCTGGTGGTGGTCAGCCACGACCTGCCGCTGGTCGAACGGCTCTGCAACCGGGGCGTGGTCCTCCAGCAGGGCAGCGTCATCCATGACGGGGACGTGTCCGAGGCGGTCGCCCACCTCAAGGCCCCGGCGTGACCTCGCTGGCCGCCTGGGCACCGGCCTGGCCGGCGCTGCTGGCGGCGGCCGCTGTCCTCCTCGTCCCTGGACTGGCCACGGCCTACGCAGCCGGGCTGCGCGGCATACCGGCCTGGGGGCTGGCCGCGCCGCTGTCGGTGTCCATCGCCGCGGTGGGCGCCGTGCTGGGCCCGTTCGTCGGGATGCGGTGGGGGGTGGCGCTCGCGCTCCTCGTCACGGCGGTGTCCGCCGCGCTCGCCTTCGGCCTGGACCTGCTGCTGCGGCGCCTGCAGGGCAGCGCGCCGGGCTCGGACCGGTCACCGACCCGCCTGCTGGCGCTGGCCGGGGGAGCGGTGGGGGCGGTCTTCGCGTCCGCCTCGGTCATGGTGGGCCTGCGCCGCCCGGACGCGGTCGCGCAGACCTTCGACGCGGTGTTCCACCTCAACGCGGTGCGCTACGCCATGACCACCGGTGACGCCTCGAGCCTGGACCTGGGGCGGGTGAGCTCGCCGCAGCAGGCGCACGTGTTCTACCCGGCCGCCTGGCACGCGGTCACCGCGCTTGTGGCCGAGGTCGCCGGTGTCGCGCCGCCGACCGCCGCCAACGCGGTCTCGGTCGCCACCGCCGCCCTCGTCTGGGTCTCGGGCTGTGTCCTGCTGGCCCGGCAGGTCCTGGGCAGCCGGCCGTTCCTGCTGGTCGCCGCGGGGGTTCTGGCGCCAGGGTTCGCGGCGGCGCCGTACATGCTCATGTCCTACGGCACCGTGTGGCCCAACGCGCTGGGGACCGCCCTGCTGCCGGCCTGCCTCGCCGCGCTGGTGTCGCTGGCGGGGCTGGCCCGGGAGGACCTGCTCGGTCGCCGCCGCGCGGCGCTCGTGACGGTCGCGGTGATGCCCGGCCTCGTGCTGGCCCACCCCAACGTCGTCGTCGCCCTGCTCGCGTGGGGAATGGTGCTGGCGCCGGCCGCGGCCCGTCGCCTGCTCGGTGACCGGAGCGTCGTGGACGACCGGCGGGCCCGCCTCGTCTGGGGCGGGGTCGCGGGCTACGTGCTGGTGGTGGTCTGGCTGGTGATCTGGTCGCCGGTCTTCGCCGCCACCCGCGGCACCAACTGGCCGCGACGGGAGTCGATCCCGCAGGCGGCGGGGGAGTGGCTGCTGTCCGCCCCCTGCGCCGTCCCGGTCGCGGCGGTCCTCGCCGGGCTGGTCCTCGTCGGCCTGGTCACCAGCCTCCGGTCCCCGGTGTGGTGGCTCGGTGCCTGCCACCTCGTCACCGCCGGGCTGTGGGTGCTCGCGGCGGGCAGCGACGCCCCGATCTCGCAGATGCTCACCGGCCCCTGGTACAACGACGCGTTCCGCCTCGGGGCGCTGATCCCGGTGACCGGCGTGCCGCTGGCCGTCCTCGGGCTGGACTGGCTCGTGGACCAGGCCGGGCGGGTGCGGGTGGTCCCGTGGACCCACGCCCACCGGGCCGTCCTCGCGTTGCTCGCGGTCGTGCTGCTGAGCCAGGGCCTGTCGGTCAGGGACAACGCGCACGTCCTGTCGACCTGGTACTACCCCTCCCGCGACGTCCTCGCCGGGCCCCGGGAGCAGGCCCTGCTCCGGCGCCTCGACGCCCTCGTGCCGGCCGGCAGCGTCGTCGCGGGCAGCCCGTGGAACGGCTCGGTCCTCGGGCAGGCGCTGAGCCATCGCCAGATGCTCTACCCGCACATGCTCGGGCGCTGGGGCACCGACGGCACCCTGCTGGCGAACGAGCTCGTCGACGCCTCCGGCGACAGGGCGGTCTGCACCGCGGCCCGCCGGCTGCACGTGGGCTACGTCCTGGACGGGCCCAGCGGGTTCTGGGTCACCGACCCCCGACAGCGCTGGTATGCCGGGTTGCACGTCGCGGGGGCACCCGGCTTCCAGCCGGTCGCCAGCGGAGGGCGCCTGACGCTGTACCGGATCACCGCCTGCGGCAGCTGAGCAGGGGGCCTCCCGGGGCTGTCCGGTCGGCCGGGGCGCTGATGCCGGCGACGCGCGTTGCAGGTCTGTGCAAATGCCTTCGTACCGGGGCGTTCCGGCCCTAGGCTGCGCTCGGCGCGCACGGGGCGGGCTCAACGTTCGTGGGGGAAGCGTGGTTCGCGTGCATCGCGTCCGTCGACTGTGGGCTGCCGTCCTGGCCGTGCCCGTCCTGGTCCTGTCCGGCACCGTCGCGAGCCCGGCGCTCGCCGACACCTGGAGCCCGCCGCCGGGTGCGGTGGACCTGCTCTTCTGGGGCAGCACTGCCACCAGCTCCATCCAGTCAGTCACCCCGGTCTCGGCGGATCCGGCGCCGACCCGGGACGGAGCCCTGACCACGGTGGCCGGCCTGTCCATCGGGCGGATCCCGGACATCGGCACCTACACGCTGTCCAGCAGGCCGACGGCAGGCCAGGTCTTCGCCGACCCGACGGGCACCTGCGGCAGCGGGTACACGTCCGTCACCGGGACCATCGTGGTCCACGAGCTGCGGTACGCCGACGACGGCACGCTCCAGCAGATCGCCGCGGAGGTGACCCGGACCTGCGGCTACGCGTCGAGCCTGGTGTGGCGCTGGCACAGCGCCGTTCCCTACCCGCGACTGTCGGTCACGCCGCCGGCGGCCTCCACGAGTGAGGTCGGCGACACCTGGAGCGGGGACTGGACGGTGCACAACACCGGCACGAACTCCCTGACGCTCAGCGGGTTCGCCACGCCGCCGACCGGCCAGTCTCTGGGAGGCACCTGCACGAAGGGGCTGGTGCTCCCAGTTGACGGCACCTGCACCGTCACGCTGACCTACGACACCCTGACGGCGCACGCCACCCGGGTGGCCCTGGGCGTCGGTGTGGGCGCCGACAACGTCCCGGGCGTCTCCGCCCTCAGCACCCTGAACCTGCCCGACGCCCTGGTGCCGCCGACCCTGTGGGTCGCCGGGCGTACGTCCACGGACGTGGGCCTGGCGTGGAGCCCCGGTCAGAGCCCGCAGGACGACCCGGTGGCCGGCTATGAGCTGATGCGGACCTCCAACGGCGTCACGACGGCAGTCCCGCTGACCAGCGGGGCGGCCCGGTCCTGGCACGGTCCAGCCCAGCGGGCCGGGTCATTCGGCTTCGCCTGGTCGGTGCGTCTGGTGACCAGCTCGGGCCGACGATCCGTCCTGACGCCCTGGGTCGCCGCCGACAACTTCACCTCGGCCATGCTCGGCGCGTCTGGCGGGGCGCTGGTTGGAGGGGCGTCCAGCGGTGACGCCTCCGTGGTGCGGCTGCTCGACGCCGGGGACCTGCCGACGGCAACCACGGTCGCCGGCGTCGAGGCCTCGCCGGACCGCACGCACCTGCTCCTCACCCTGCATGACGGGAACGGCGGCGCGGACGCGCTGTGGCTCACCGACCTGCGTGGCCAGAACCACCAGGTCGTGGACACCTCTGCTGTCCCGGCGGGGGCGTTCCGCCGTGCCGTGCTCAGCCCGGACGGCCGCAGGGCCGCCGTGTCCACGACTGCTGACGGCATCGCGGTCCTCGACCTGGGCGCCAGCCCGGCACGCACCACGGTCCTCGCCCCGACGGGTCAGGTCCAGGCCTGGTCACCCGACGGCACGCGGCTGCTCGTGCTCGGAGGGACTGTGGCCGGCGGACAGCCGGCGCCAGCCGGCCTGCGCTGGGTCACCATCGCGTCCGGCGTCGCCACGGCTCTCCCGGGCAGCGCCGCAGCGACAGCCGCCGACGTCGACCGGTTGGGGGACGTGGTCTGGCGCGAGGCCGGCGCCTCCGCTGGGACGGACAAGCTCCAGGTGCTGGCGGCCGGCGCCACGGTTCCCAAGACCCTGTGGAGCCCGGTCGGCTGCGCCTTGGGCGTTCCTGCCTATAGCCCGGGCGCAGGGTCGTTGGCCGTGGGCGTCAGCGGCGCAGGGTGCAGCGCACTGGCCGGGGGAGTTGCCCGGACGATGGTCGTGCCGCTGAACGGGGCCACCTTCGCGGGAACGCCGAATGTGGCGCTGCCTGTCGAGCTGGAGGGCCCGGTGGCGCACACGCGCCTGGTGACGTTGGCGCCGGTGCCGACGCTGATGCTGGAGGCCCGAGACGCGAACCCCAACGACGGCCAGACCCCGGTCACCCGGGGAAGCGTGGCGATCGTCCCGACGGTCAGCGATGCCGACGACCCGGTCCAGGCCCTGACCGCAACCTGCTCCACCGACGGCGCCGCGGCGCAGCCCTGCTCGGTTGCCGGCTTCACCAGCCCGGTGCTCGGCCAGGGCACGCACACCCTGACGATGACGGTCGCCGATCCCGCCGGCCACACGACCCCGCCGGCCACGGTCATGTGGACCGTGGACACGACGGCGCCGACGGCGTGGATGACCGGGATCCCCCCGGTGTACGCGCAGTCCGTCGGATGGGACTGGGTCAGCCTGCCCGGGCAGGTCTCCTGGGCTGGCCACGACGCGGGTGGGGCCGGTGGCCTCACGTTCGACACCCGCTACCGCTACGCCTCCCCGACCGGTTCGTGGAGCCGTCAGCTCGCCCTGAACACCGGGACCGAGACGTGGACGTCCTTCGGCTTCCAGCAGGGCTACTCCTACTGCCTCACCGTGCGCGCGACCGACGCTGCCGGCAACGTCGGGCCGTGGAGCGCCGAGCGGTGCACGTCGGCCGTCCTCGACGACAACTTCGTCTCGGATGGGGTCTCCCGCGCGCTCCCGCTCCACTACCGGGCGTACGCCTATGGCGACATCAGTCCCATGTACAACGGCGAGTCCCGTCAGTCCCAGACGGTGACCGCACGACGCATCGGGGTGGTCATGACCACCTGCCCGACGTGTGGGTCCTTCGAGGTCTGGCAGGGCAAGGTCAGGCTCGGCGTCGTCAGCGGCTACAGCGCCAGCAAGACCTACCGGACGGTCCGCTGGCTGCCGGCGTCCTCCACCTACCGGTGGGGCCAGGTCGTGCTCAAGGCGGTGTCGAAGGGCAGGGTCGCCTTCTTCGACGGCCTCGTCATCGGGAAGTGACCGGTGCCGGTCGCCCCGGGAGGTGACCGGCACGGCATACCGGTGAGGCCTGCGGTTCGCCGGGAGTTCGCCCGACCGATGCCAGCAGGCCTCACAGCCGGCATGCGGCGAACACCCAGCCACTTCACGCTGCTCGGAGTCGTCGTCAGCCGAGAGCAGGAGGGCCGCGTGTCGGAGTCGCCGGAGTTCACCGAGTGGGTACGCCGCTACAACGGGCTGGCGTTCCTGCACCCGCAGTGGCGCCTGCTCTACGTCTCGGTGCCCAAGGCGGCTGGCACCTCGCTGAACATCGCCCTGACCCGGTCCGCGGGCATCGACTTCCCCGGCACGTTCGTGCAGTCGCTGGGCGAGGAGTCGCTGGTCAGCCAGACGATCTGGGACGGCGAGGCCGGCGGCCGGCCGATGGTGGAGTCCCTGGGCGACGCGGCATACAAGCGGCTGATGCGGGGCGGGCTGCGGCACGTGTTCACGGTCGTCCGGCACCCGGTCGAGCGGCTGCTGACCACGTGGTCGAGCAAGTACCTCGTGCGCGCGCCGTACTACCGCGCCCGGCTCGGTCTGCCCGACCCCGGGCTGCGCCGGTTCGACGCCGTCGAGGACGTGCTCGCCGACCTCGACCAGCTCGTCACGCACCTCCACGCCGACCCCACGCTGGTGCACCGCGACGTGCACCTGGTGTCCCAGCACGAGCTGCTGCGCCGCGACCTCAGCCGGTTCGACCACGTCGGGCGTACCGACCGGCTGGGGGAGACCATCGACTGGCTCCGGGAGCGGCTGGCGTCCGAGGGGGTGGAGCTGGCGCCCGTCGGGCACGACAACGACTCACCGGTCGACGTGTCCCCGCAGATGGTGGATCCCACGACGCTGCAACGGATCCACGAGATCTACGCCGAGGACTACGCCTTCCTCGGGTTCGACCCGGACGCGGCGCAGGTGCAGGGGAGCCTGTGCGGCGAGCTGCTGCCGGCCGTCAACCGCGAGGTCGAGCACAACGTGCGCGCGGAGGTGCTGCACGCCGCGGCGCACGGCTGAGCACGCCTGTGCCGCAATGTGTTTCGGGCCGAGACTGCGCCAGCTCAGGTCGACGGGCTGGCGTCGGCGGCGGCGCGGAGCGCGGCGATGTCGAGCTTGCGCATGCCGAACAGCGCCTGCATGGCCCGCTGAGCCCGCGCCGGGTCCTCGTCGCGCATGAGAGCGTCCAGCTCGGTCGGCACGACCTGCCAGGAGAGTCCGAACCGGTCCTTGAGCCACCCGCAGGGCCCTTCCTCGCCGCCCTCGGACAGCCGCTCCCAGTAGTAGTCGATCTCGGCCTGGTCCTCACAGTCGACCGCCAACGAGATCGCCTCGTCGAAGGTGAACTCCGGGCCGCCGTTGATCCCGACGAAGCGCTGGCCGTCCAGCTCGAACTCCACGGCCAACACCATGCCCGCAGGCCTCGGTCCGGCGTCGGTGTAGTGGCTGACCGAGACGACCCGCGAGTTCTTGAAAACCGAGACGTAGAAGGCGGCGGCCTCCTCTGCCTCGGTGTCGAACCACAGGTTGGTGGTGATCCTCTGTCGCATGGTGGTGCGTCCTCTCGTGCGTCGGGACCGGTCCCTCCGGTTCCATGCTGCACCCGGTACAACGTCGTGCGTGGCGATCGATCATCGGTCCTTGCGCCACCTGTGCAGGCGCCAGCGCAGCATCGCCGTCGTGCGCCGGCCGGGGTCCCGGCCGAAGCGCAGCCGTGAGGTGCTCGAGGGCAGCTCGAGGTCGTCCGCCCAGTCGCCGGGGGTCACGCCGTGCCGGATGGTGCGGCGCAGCAGCCGTGAGTTCGCCTCCCGGCGCCGATCCCCGGGCTCCAGGGTCCGGCTGCTGACGTACTCGCGGCGGTCGAAGCCGGGGTCGGTCTCCCGTCGACGCTCGATCTCCGCGCGGACCCGGTCGAGGCAGGTCCGGGCCTCGGCCGCGGTGTCGAACGCCTCCACAAGCACGTGCCGTCGCTCGTGCCGCTGGGGGTCGTAGCGGTAGTGGTGCACGACGAAGCGGCGGAGGTCGTCGTCCTCGGGGTCCACCCTGGCCACGTCAGCAGACTAGGCCCGCGGGTTCTGCCATGGTGGCCTCATGCCGGCGCGGTCGATCTGGGGGGTCACTCCCCGCGAGCACATCGAGGCCGAGTGCGCCCGCCGGGGCAGGGACGCCGTCGTCGCCGACTGCCTCGCCCTGCTCGACGGTGCCGAGGACCCGGCGCTGGTGCTCTCCCTGGCCGGGCCAGGAGCGCGCAAGTACCTCGACGGCCAGCAGCACGCCGACACCTACTGGTTCCGGGTCTGGGCGCTGCGCGGGCTGCTGTGGAACTGGGACCCCCGGGCCACCCAACCGGTATGCCGTGCCCTCACCGACGAGGCGTGGCGGGTACGCGAGATGGCGGCCAAGGTCGTGGCGCGGCACCTGGTGGGGGAGGCGACCGGGACGGTCGCCCACCTGCGGGAGGACCCGGTGCCCCGGGTCCGCCAGGCCGCGCATCGGGCGCTGGTCCGGCTCACCGCCGCCGGCGCCTGAAGCGGGCGAGGGTCGACGGCTGGCGCCGGTCTCCTCACCGATGAGGGCGTCCTCCGGCGGTGGGCGTGCAGCAGGTCCAGGATCGCGGCCTCGGAGGCCAGGTCGCCCTCCGTGGCGAAGTCGCTGGGGGACTTGTCGATCCGGGCCAGGGACTGGCCGTACACCGACCGCACCACGGCGGCGCCCGCCTCGGCGGCGCAGACGGCGAGCTCGGCGTCGGAAAGGTTCACGGAGCAGACCCTAGGGCCCGAATTGCCGTGCGCGGCGGACCCGGTGGTGACACGAGGCGCGAACGGTGCCACCCGGCATACCGGTGGTGTGATGATCGCGCCATGACGTGGACTGCCCCCGAGGTGACCCTCCCCGACGGCCCGCTCACGGGCGAGGACCGGCCGATGCTGGAAGGTTTTCTGGCCTGGCATCGGGCTCTGCTGCGGCACAAGTGCGCCGGGCTGACCGGCGAGCAGCTGGCGCAGCACTCGGTGCCGCCCTCGAACCTGTCGCTGCTGGGCCTGGTGCGCCACATGGCCAAGGTGGAGCGCAGGTGGTTCCGTGAGCTGATCGCCGGCCAGCAGCTCGAGCCGATGTACGACCCGGCCCTGGGCAAGGACGCCGACTTCGAGGACCTCGACCCGACGCGGGCGCAGGCCGACTACGAGCGGCTGCTTGAAGAATGCCGGCTGGCCGAGGAGGTGCTGGCTGCGACGTCGTACGAGGACACCATCGAGTCGAGGATGGGGACCATGTCGGTGCGGGCCGTGGTGGTGCACATGATCGAGGAGTACGCCCAGCACAGCGGTCACGCCGACCTGTTGCGCGAGTGCGTCGACGGGACGACCGACAAGTAGCCGCGCTGTCCGGAAAGCGTCCCTCCAACAGCCCGGGGGGTGGCACAGTGGGTGTCACGCGTTGTGGCGGGGGATGGGGGTAGGCATGTTCTGGTTCGTGCTGGGAGTGGTGTTCCTCGGCCTGGTCGCGGTGGGCCTGCTGTCGGTATGGCGACGCCGCAGCTCAGCGGGGTCGCCAGGCCAGGGGAGCGTGGAGTCGGACGCCCGGCAGAACGACGCCAAGTCGTGGGAGCGGAACCGGAGCAGCCGGCTCGGGTGAGCTGGCCGGTTGGCGGGCGCTGACCCGGCGCCCCGGGTCAGCGCGCCAGCGTCCGGCAGAGTCCTCGACCGCTGGGCAGGGGGTGCGCCCTGCGGCCCCGGGGACCTTGGCCCCTGCCGCCAGAGCCCTCGTGGCCACCAGCCTGAACTCGTGCGGGCAGCCACGAGGAGGGGGACCGCGATGCACCTCATGGCCGAGAGTGGTGGGGTCCTGGAGAAGGTGCGATCGCGGTGAGCGACCAGGTCATCGCCCGGACCGTGGGTGTGCTCTTCATCGTCGGTACCGTCACGGCGATTGTCGGGGGCTCGATGGTGCTGGCGATCGAGCATCCGGGGGCGCTGGCCGCCGTGGCCGCCGATCACAGCCGTGTGGTGACCGGGATGCTCCTGGAGTTGGTTCTCGCGCTGTCGGTGCTCGGCATCGGTGCGCTGCTGTTCCCCGTGCTTCGGCGTCGCGACGAGGGGCTGGCTCTGGCCTACGCAGGCGTGCGGACCCTCGAAGCCGTCTTCTTGATGGCGGCCTCGGTCGCAGCCCTGGTGTTCCTCGCGTCGGGACCGGGAGCCAGGGCGGTCGGCGCTGTCAGCCGTGCCCCTGCGCTGGTCCTCGCGCTGCGTGAGTGGACGTATCTCAGTGGGTCGATGGTGCTGCTCGGCGTGGGAGGCCTGCTCCTGTACAGCCTGCTGTTCCGGGCTTCCCTGGTGCCCGCATGGCTGTCCCTCTGGGGGCTCGTGGCTGCGGCCCTGATCCTGCTGCGAGGGGTGCTGGAGCTCGCCGGGCTCGACCTGCCGGGGGTGTGGCAGGCCTACTGGCGGCACCGATCGCGGTCAACGAGATGGTGTTGGCGGTGTGGCTGATCGTCAGGGGCTTCGATGTCTCCGGCGCCGGCGTGAGCAGAGTCCTGCGGAGGTGACGGGGTGCCGGGCGTGCCGTCACGGTCAGACGTGCGGCGACGGGAGGAGGCGTTGAGATGACAACCGTGCCGAAGGGGCGCGACAAGCGGCCCTGGCTTCCTCCCCGCTGGGTTGTGCGGCTGGCCTGGTACGTGCACCGCGGGCTGTACCGCGCCACGGGGGGACGCGTCGGCCTGTGGCGGCCGAAGGGCAACCGCTACGGCACCCTGCGACTCACTACGACGGGGCGCCGCACCGGGGCGTCACGCAGCGTGATCCTCGGCTACGTCCAGGACGGTCCACGCATGGTCACGCTGGCCATGAACGGCTGGGCTGACGGGGAGCCGTCGTGGTGGCTCAACCTCCAGGCCCACCCCGAGGCCAGGGTCGAGCTCGCCGGTAGCGCCGGCATGGTCACGGCCCACGCTGCCGCAGGACAGGAACGGGATCGCCTCTGGGCGTGGTGGCGGCAGATCGACAAGAACCTCGACGCCTACGCGGCACTCCGGTCGACGGAGACCGCTGTCGTGGTCCTCGAGCCCCTGCCAGGCCGCGCGGAGCGCTAGGTGGCACCTCCCCTGGCCGTTCCTGCGAGACGCGATGCAACCAGTACCGCGTTCCCACCCTGGCCAGGACCATCCTGCCGTCGAGCGACTCGCCTTCGCGTACGGGCCGCAGCCACACGCGTTGCACTGCCTTGACGGCCGGGCTATGGAGGTGCCAAGGGAGGTGAGCCAGGTGTCGTTCCCGTCAGTGAGCTCGCTGGCCGCGCGAGCCATGACCCGCTGGCTCGCAAACGCAACCCGCCCGCCGGATGCGACAACCCCTACCAACGCGGAAGCCTTCAGGAGCACGGCAGCCGTTGGTGCGCGGGTGACACCGGCATGTTCGGATCACCCCACAGCTCGAGCGTGGCTGTCTCGCCCGACCAGGTCAGGCGGTACGTCCCGAAGTCGAATGGCCGGTATCCATCGTCGGTGACGTAGCCACCGACCGGATGGGTGAGGTGCTCGCCTGGGCGCAGGACATGGACCACACCGCTGCCAAGCAGCAGGAACGACCTCTGGTCGACGACCACGCGGCACCCGGATGGGCTGGCTGGCCCCAGCACGAGGTACCGGGAGGCCGCGTCACCCAGAGCCGCCCACGCGACACAGAGGACTGCAGCCGTTGCCACGGCGGCCCGGCCGATCCGCCTCGCCGTCGTTGTCCAGCGCCGATGTCGCCCAGCCCCTCGCTGCTGCGGGAGGAACGCCGAGGGAGCCTGCTGCTCCGCTTCGGCAGCACCGGCGGCCATGGCCGGCGACGGCACGGGGGGCTCCGGCTGGAGGAGGGCTGGCGCGACGACCGGGGCCAGGACGGCCATGACGAAGGCGGCGGCCACCAGGGCGGCGCCGACCTGGGCCGGACGGACGACCCGGCCGGCGAGGACGAGCAGCCTGCTGGGGTCAGCGGGGATGAGGGTGACGACCATGGCCAACACGAGGCAGCCGAGCTGCGCGGCCCCCACTGCTCGGCCAATGGCCTTCCCCGCCCGCATGCCGTCCCCCCGCCCGCTCCGAAACCCGCTGGAACGGTAGTGGGGCAGGTCGGGCTTGAACCGACGACCGACGGATTATGAGTCCGCTGCTCTGACCGACTGAGCTACTGCCCCCGGGCCCGGCACGCGGCTGGCACGGCATACCGGCTCGGGCGCCTCGGAGCCTATCGCGGGCGTCTCACAGCCTCGTCATCAGATCGCGACGGGGCGGGCACAGTCCCAGCGCCGACGGTGGTCCACGACAGCACGTCCCCGCACGGAGGAGCCCACCATGAAGAAGCCCAGCAACCTCGTCATCGGCGTCGCCGCCCTGGCCACCGCTGTCGGCGTGGCCGTCGCCGGCGCGTCCCTGGCCAACGCGCAGACGCCCACCAGCACCGGGTATCCCGCGCCGCAGCAGGGCGGCTACGGCCAGGCTCCCTCGGGTCAGCCCGGCGACAGCCAGCCGCCCACGGGCGGCCAGCCGCCCGTGGGCGCTCAGGCGCCGGACCCGCACCAGGCCACCCACCCCGGCGAGAAGCTGCTCACCGGCACGACCAAGGACCAGGTGACGGCAGCGGCCAGGGCCAAGGAGCCCAAGGCCATCATCGAGCGGGTCGAGACCGACGCCGAGGGCGTCTACGAGGCGCACATGCTCCGCCCCGATGGCACGCACGTCACGGTGCACGTCGGCAAGGACTTCGCCGTCAACTCCGTGGAGGTCCAGGGCGCCGGCGGTCCGGGCCGCGGTATGCCCCCGGCCGGCGCCGGCGGCAACGGTTCCGGCGGCAGCGGCGTCGGCGGAACCGGCACCACGTCCGGCACGGACTAGCCGGTCGGGTCGCCCGGGGTGCCCCCGCCCGTCGGCACTCCGGGCGTCGCCGCGTCCACCGCGCCGCCTGGCCCAACGGCGCCGCCGGTCGGGCCAACAGAGTCGCCAGGCAGCCGCGCCAGCAGCCGGCGCCGGGCCGCGCCGTCCATCGGGCCGCCCCGCGACGCCAGGGCCGAGGCGATCTCGACCCGCTGCTCGACGCTCTTGTTGCCGCCGTACTTGAACTTCGCCCGCACGCCGGTGACGGTCAGCCGCAGCCCGCGGATGCCGGGCAGCTGCCGGCGGTCCGCGCCCAGCGCGTCGACCGGCAGCCGGGGTGAGCCCGCCGGCTCGAAGTGCGCCAGCTGCCGGTTGAGGATCGCCGCCTTGGCCGCCGGGTCGTCGACCACCTCCACGTCGACCTCGGCCTGCACGCTGGCGTAGTAGCTGGTCGGCACCCCGAGCGCGGGGTCGTCGCCGGCGTTGACCTCTGCCGGGACGTAGACGTAGTCGCCCACCACGGTCAGCAGCGCCCGAGGGCGCTCCTCGAAGGCCGCCCACACAGGGTTGGGCCGGGCCAGGTGCAGCTCGACCGTGCGGTCACCGTCGAACAGGAAGTGCGTCGGGACCACCACCGGCAGCTCGCGGCCGGGCCCACCCGGGGCGATGAGCTGGCCGAAGTCCAGGACGCGCAAGGCCTCCCGCCATTCGTGCTCGTCGACGGGGCCGTCCCAGGGGTGCACCAGCATGTGGCGATCCTAGGCGGAGTCGATACGCGATTCGGTGGTGCGCAGGTGCCCCATGGGGCACAATGACGACCAGTCCGGCTCGCCCGGGCACACGGCATACCGCCGGGTTCTCTTCGTGCACGAGGTCGTTGGGGAAGACGTCCCTCGCACACAGGAGGTCCGGATGTCTGTTGTGACGTCGCGTCCCACGACGCGCGGGGTGGTGTTCGTGCACTCCACCCCTTCTGCGCTGTGCCCGCACATCACGTGGGCTCTCGAAAGTGTGCTCGGCCAGCGGGTCAGCCTGGACTGGACCCGCCAGCCTGCCGGGCCCGGCCTCCTGCGCGCCGAGCTGTCCTGGACCGGCGAGGCCGGCACCGGCGGGCGCATCGCCAGCGCCCTGCGCGGCTGGGACAACCTGCGCTACGAGGTGACCGAGGAGCCGAGCCCCGGCTGCGACGGCTCGCGCTGGTCGCACACGCCGCGCCTGGGCATCCACCACGCGTGGACCTCAGCCAGCGGCGACGCCGTGGTCAACGAGGACCGGCTGCGCACCGCTATCGCCATCAGCAAGGGCAACCCCGAGGTGCTCGCCCACGAGGTCGACCTGCTGCTGGGCGCCGCCTGGGACGAGGAGCTCGAGCCGTTCCGGTATGCCGGTGACGGGGCTCCCGTGCGCTGGCTGCACAAGGTGGGGTGAGACGGGAAGGAGCTTGTCAGCCGGTGGGACCGGGGAGCCTGGTGCCCCCGGACCCCTCGGCTGACGCCAACGTCGGGACCAGGTCCCCCGCACGCCGAAGGGTTGACCACACCAGGATGTGGTCAACCCTTCGGGCTGTGTGGGTGGCGCGGCGTTACAGCGGGATATTGCCGTGGTGGCCTCGGCGCTGCGGCGCCTCGGCGATCGCGCGGGCCAGGGCCGAGCGGGTCTTGGTCGGCTCGACGACCTCGTCGATCACGCCGATGTCGACCGCGCGCGGCAGGCCGCCGGCCAGCTTCTCGTGCTCGAGGGCCAGCTCGTTCTCGACCTGGGTGCGGTCCTCCTCGGGCACCTCGGCGAGCCGCCGGCGGTGCAAGATGCGCACCGCGGCGACGGCGCCCATGACGGCGACCTCGGCGGTCGGCCAGGCGAAGACGCGGGTGGCGCCGAGGGAGCGGGAGTTCATCGCGATGTAGGCGCCGCCGTAGGTCTTGCGGGTCACCAGGGTGACGCGGGGGACCACCGACTCGCCGAACGCGTGCAGCAGCTTGGCGCCGCGGCGCACGACGCCGTCCCACTCCTGGCCGACACCGGGCAGGTAGCCGGGCACGTCGACCAGCACGATCAGCGGCACGCCGAACGCGTCGCACATGCGCACGAAGCGGGCGGCCTTCTCGGCCGAGGCCGAGTCCAGGCAGCCACCCAGACGCATCGGGTTGTTGGCGATGACACCCACGGTGCGGCCGCCGAAGCGGCCCAGGGTGGTGGTGATGTTCGGCGCCCACTTGGGGTGCAGCTCGACGCTGTCCTCGCCATGGTCGAGCACGTTGGCCACGAGCGGGTGCACGTCGTAGGCGCGCTTGGCCGACTCCGGGAACGTCTCGGCCAGGTCGCGGTCCTCGACCGAGGCCACGTCGAGCTTGCCCTGGTCACCCAGCAGCGCGCACATGAGGCGGCCCCGCTCGAGCGCCTCCTCGGTGGAGGAGGTGACCACGTGGACGACGCCGGAGCGACGGCCGTGCGGCTCCGGGCCGCCGAGGCGCAGCGCATCGACGTTCTCGCCGGTGACCGAGCGGACCACGTCGGGGCCGGTGACGAAGACGCGGCCGTCCGGGCCGAGGATGACGATGTCGGTCAGCGCCGGGCCGTAGGCCGCGCCGCCGGCGGCGGCGCCGATGACGATCGAGATCTGCGGGATCTTGCCCGACGCGCGGGTCATGATCGCGAAGACCTCGCCGACCGCGTGCAGCGAGACGACACCCTCGGCCAGGCGCGCGCCACCGGAGTGCCACAGCCCGACGACCGGCACGCCGTCGACCAGCGCCCGCTCGTAGGCGACGAGGATGACCTTGCAGCCGTCGACGCCCATGGCGCCGCCCTGGATGGTGGCGTCGGAGGCGAACGCGACGACCTTGGTGCCGCGGACCTGCCCGACGCCGGCCAGCATGCCGCTGGTGTCCTCGGGGGTGATCAGCTCCAGGGTGCCCGGGTCGAAGAACGCCTCGAGCCGCTTGCGCGGGTTGCGCGGGTCGTTCTCGCGGTCGACCTTGGGCCGGGTGGCGGTGGCGGCTGCCTGGGCGGCCTCGCTCGGCATGCGTGCGGTCATCAGATGCTCTTCACGGTCAGGGCGACGTTGTGGCCGCCGAACCCGAAGGAGTTGTTCAGCGCCGCGATGTCACCCTGCGGCAGCTTGCGGTGCTCGCCGTGGATGACGTCGAGCTGGATCTCCGGGTCGAAGTCGTCGAGGTTGATCGTCGCCGGCGCCACGCGGTGGTGGACCGCCAGGATGGTCAGGACGTTCTCCAGGGCGCCGGCGGCGCCGAGGAGGTGACCGGTCATCGACTTGGTGGCGCTGACCGGCATACCGTCCGCGTCGTCGCCGAAGGCGCGGCGGATCGCATTGGACTCCGCGACGTCGCCCACCGGTGTGGAGGTGGCGTGCGCGTTGATGTGGACGATGTCCTTGGGGCTCAGGCCCGCCCGCTCGACCGCCTCGCGCATGGCGCGGGAGGCGCCGGCGCCGTTGGGCTCCGGGGCGGCGATGTGGTGGGCGTCGGCGGACATCCCGACCGAGCCGAGCTCGGCGTAGATGCGGGCGCCGCGGGCCTTGGCGTGCTCCTCGCTCTCGAGCACGATCACGCCGGCGCCCTCACCGAGGACGAAGCCGTCACGGCCGGTGTCGTAGGGGCGCGAGGCGCGCTCGGGGTCGTCGTTGCGGGTCGAGAGGGCCTGCATCGCGGCGAACCCGGCGATAGGCAGCGCGTGGACGGCCGCCTCGGTGCCGCCGGCGACGACCACATCGGCGCGGCCGGAGCGGATCATCTCGAGGGCGAAGCCCATGGCCTCGGCGCCGGAGGCGCAGGCGCTGACCGGGGTGTGCGCGCCGGCGCGGGCGCCGAGCTCCAGTGACACTGCGGCCGCCGGACCGTTGGGCATCAGCATCGGGACCGCGAGCGGGAACACCCGGCGGGGGCCCTTCTCCTTCAACGTGTCCCACTGGGACAGCAGGGTCCACACGCCACCGATGCCCGAGCCCATGGCCACGCCGAGACGCTCCGGGTCGACCTCGGGGGAGCCGGCGTCGGCCCACGCCTCACGGGAGGCGATCAGGGCGTACTGCGCGGACGGGTCCAGCCGGCGCACCTCGACCTTGGCCAGGACCTCCTCCGGCGGGGTCTTGATGGTGGCCGCGAAGGTCACCGGCAGCTCGTACTGGGCCACCCAGTCATAGGTCATCGTGCGCGCGCCCGAGCGCCCGGCGAGGATCGCGTCCCAGGTCTCGGTCGCAGTGCCGCCGAGGGGAGTGGTCGCGCCGAGCCCGGTGACAACGACGCGCCGTTCGGGGTTCGGGGTCATCGGAAGTTGTGCTCCTTGGTCTGGGTGAGGCAGCCGGTGATGGTGGGTATGCCGTGGGGCTGGCTCCGGGCCCGCGTCCGCGGCCAGGGGTGTGTCCGGGACGCGGGCACCGGGGCGGTCAGGTGTGGGTCAGCCCTGGGCGCTGGCGATGAAGGACACGGCGTCCTTCACCGTCTTGAGGTTCTTGACCTCATCGTCCGGGATGCGCACGCCGAACTTCTCCTCGGCGTTGACGACGATCGTCATCATCGACAGCGAGTCGATGTCGAGGTCGTCGGTGAAGGACTTGTCGAGCTCGACCGACTCGGTCGGCAGACCGGTCTCCTCGTTGACGATCTCGGCCAGGCCGTCGAGGATCTCCTGCTCGCTCTGCGCCATGGGGTTCAGCTCCTTGGTGATTCGATGGATGTGACGGGGTGGTGCGGGCTGACCCGAGTTACCCGTCGGGCCGCGGGGGTCATCAGGGCAGGACCACGACCTGCGCGGCGTAGACCAGGCCTGCGCCGAAGCCGATCTGCAGGGCCAGTCCGCCGTGCGGTGCCTCGCCCTGCTCGAGCATCCGCTCGGTGGCGAGGGGGATCGAGGCGGCCGAGGTGTTGCCGGTCTCGGCGATGTCGCGGGCCACCGGGATGTGGGCGGGCAGCTTGAGCTGCTTGATCATCGCGTCGATGATCCGCATGTTCGCCTGGTGGGGGATGAACGCGTCGAGGTCGTCGGCGCTCACGCCGGCCTTGTCCAGGGCCGCCTGGGCGACCGGGGCCATCGACCAGACCGCCCAGCGGAAGACCGACTGCCCGGCCATGCCGATGGCGGGCCAGTCGACGTCGTGGTCGCGCACGCTGGTCCACGGGTCACGCTGGGAGATGGTCTCCCACTGGGCGCCGTCGGAGCCCCAGACCGTGGGGCCGATGCCGGGGAAGTCCGACGGGCCGACCACGGCGGCGCCGGCGCCGTCACCGAAGATGAACGCGGTGCCGCGGTCGTGCCTGTCGGTGAAGTCGGACAGCTTCTCCACGCCGACGACCAGGACGTACTCGGCGCTGCCGCCGCGGACCATGTCGTTGGCCAGGGAGATGCCGTGGCAGTAGCCGGCGCAGGCCGCCGAGATGTCGAACGCCGCCGCGGGGGTGGCGCCGAGCCGGTCGGCGAGGATCGGGGCGGCAGCGGGGGTCTGGTAGGGGTGCGTGACCGTCGCGAGGATGATCGCGCCGACCTGCGAGGGGTTGATCCCGGCCGAGGCCAGCGCCTTGCGCGCGGCCTGCTCGGCCATGTCGACCACCGACTCCTCCGGCGCGGCCCAGCGTCGGCTGACGATGCCGGAGCGCTCCCGGATCCACTCGTCGGAGGAGTCGATCCAGGTGCAGACCTCCTCGTTGGTGACCACGCGCTCGGGGCGGTAGCCGCCGACGCCCCAGATGCGGGCGTGCTTGGCGCCGGCGGGCGGGTTCAGCGTCCCGCGGTGGGTGGGCTGGGTCATCTCGGTCATCTCCGGGTCACTCAGGCTTCGGTGGGGTGCAGGCGCAGTAGCGGCTGACCGGGGGAGACGGGGTCGCCGTCCTCCACGAGCCACTCGATGACCCGTCCGCCGTGAGGTGCGGTGACGGAGTAGCTGTCGCGCAGGGTGTTGACCGTGGCGACGACGGACCCGGCGGGCACGGTGGTGCCGGCCTCGGTGACGGTGTAGGTGACGGTGCCCTTGGCCGGGGCGATGACCAGGCGCCAGGTGGGGTTGTCGGCCACCTCGCTGGGCTGGGCGTGCTCGCGGACCATCCGGTGGGCGGCCTCGAGGTCATCCGGCGTCTTCAGCGCCAGCACCTCGACCCCCGGCAGCCCGCGCTTGGCCAGGTTGGCCAGCGTGCCGGCCGGCGGGATCTCGATCAGGCCGGTCACGCCGATGTCCTTGAACGTCTCCATGCACAGGTCCCAGCGCACCGGGTTGCTCACCTGGCTGACGAGGCGCTTGAGCACCTGGCGGCCGTCGTGGAACACGGCGCCGTCGGCGTTGGAGACCAGGCGGGTACGCGGGTCGTGCGTGGAGATCGCGCGGGCGTAGCCGGCGAGCACGTCGACCGCGGGGGCCATGTGGTGCGTGTGGAACGCGCCGGCCACCTGCAGCGGGATGACCCGGGCCTTGGCCGGCGGGTCGGCCTTGAGCGCCTCGAGCTGCTCGAGGGTGCCGGCGGCGACGAGCTGGCCGCCGCCGTTGTTGTTGGCCGCGGTGAGGCCGTGGCGCTCCAGGGTCGCGGCCACCTCCTCGGGGTCACCGCCCAGGACGGCGCTCATGCCGGTCGGCGTGACGG
>NZ_JBTCWL010000025.1:0-49111 GCF_054325275.1 Oryzihumus sp. | reverse complement strand
GGCGTCCACGGCCGTGGCCGCGCAGGCGTCGCGGGTGCGTGGCCGGCCACGCTTTCGGATGGGGCCGGCCTTGCTCGGCATCCGGCCGGCCTCGGTGAGGGCGCGGCGGAGCAACATCTCGATGTGGGCGTTGACGCTGCGGAACTCGTCGTCGGCCCACCGGATCAGGGCGTCGTGGACCGCCGGATCGACCCGCAGCAGCACCTGCCGTCGTTCGCTCAAGGGCTCGCCCCCTCAGCTGTAGAGCGAGCCGGTGTTGACGACCGGCGACGGCGGCTGGTCACCGCACAGAACGACCATCAGGTTGCTGACCATGCTCGCCTTTCGTTCCTCGTCGAGCTCGACGACCTGGCCTTCGCTGAGCCGGTTGAGGGCCATCTCCACCATGCCGACGGCGCCCTCGACGATCCGGCTGCGGGCGGCGACCACGGCGTTGGCCTGCTGGCGGCGCAGCATGGCCTGGGCGATCTCCTGGGCGTAGGCAAGGTGGGAGATCCGGACCTCGACGATCTCCACCCCGGCGATGGAGACCCGCTCGGCCACCTCGTGGGCGAGCTCCGCGGCGACCACATCGGTCGCGCCGCGCAGCGAGGCGCCGGCCTCCTCCGCATTGTCGTAGGGGTGGGTGTTGGCGACGTGGCGCAGCGCGGACTCCGACTGCACGGAGACGAAGTTCTCGTAGCTGTCGACGGCGTACGTCGACCGCGCTGTGTCGGCGACCTGCCAGACCACGATCGCAGCGATGTCGACGGGGTTTCCGTCGGAGTCGTTGACCTTCAGCCTGTTGGTCTCGAAGTTGCGGACCCGGATGCTGACCCGGCGTCGAATGGTCAGCGGCAGCACCCACCAGAAGCCGGGCTTGCGGACGGTGCCGACGTAGGTGCCGAAGAACTGGATCACGTAGCTCTGACCGGGCGGCACCACCACGAGCGAGGTGGCGACCAACACGAACAGCAGGATCGGCAGCCAGGTCCAGGCGGACGACGCCTTCACCGCGGAGTAGGACCACCAACCCAGCGCGATCAGCACCACGATGCCGGCCCAGCCGGTGATCGCGAGGGCAGGTCGCTGCGTGACGTCGACCCGGGCCCCCTGGTGCCCGACGGGCTCCGCGCGCGGGGCCGGTGTGGGGATCGGCTGCTCGGTGTCACTCATGAGAGCCTCCTTGAAAAGTGATATCACCGGGATAGCACTGTCCGACCCGCTTGCCAAGACCCTCCGCCGGCCACACCGAACGCCACACCGAACGCCACGCCGGTCACCCGCTCGGGGCGGTCGGGTGTCCGGACGCCGGCCGGCGCGTTGTGCGAAACTCCAGGAGATGCAGACACACTCGGGTGACTTCGAGTTGACGCTGGACGAGCTGCGGGCGGTTGCGGGGTACGCCGTGGCGTGCGCCGAACCTGCCCTTGTGGTCTTCCAGAAGGACCGTCCCGACGACCCTCGCCCTGCGGCCGCCCTCGAGGCCGCGCGCGTCTTCGCCGAGGGTGCCCCCCGTTCACGCCTCCAGCGGACCGCCGCGGTCGACGCCCACCGCGCAGCCACGGACGCGACGACCGAAGCTGCCCGGCACGCAGCGAGCGCTGCAGGAGAAGCCGCGGCGGCGGCATACCTCCATCCACTGGCGAAGGCGACGCAGGTGCGCCACATCCTGGGGGCGGCCGCCAACGCCGCCCGGGCGGCCGAGCTGGCACGGGGCGATGACCCGGTGGTCGCGGAGTACGTGGTCACCGCCGCCGCCAAGCGGGTCACGCCGGTCGTCCTGGACGTGCTGACCCGCTATCCGCGGGCGCCGAAGGGGCGCACCCGGGTCGCGGTCCTCATGGCACGGCTCGACAGCCTGCTGCGGGATCCACGTCCGACGCCGCGCATGGTCGACGACCCAGGGCCGTTCTTCCACGGGACCAGAGCCGACCTGCGTCCGGGTGACCTGCTCACGCCGGGCTGGCGTTCGAACTACGGCTCGGGGCGTCAGGCCAGGCACATCTACCTGACGGCCACGCGCGAGGGCGCGCCACTGGCCGCCGAGCTCGCCCGCGGCGATGGGCCCGGGCGGGTATACCGGGTCGAGCCACTCGGCACGATCGAGGACGACCCGAACGTGACCGACAAGCGCTTCCCCGGGAACCCGACCCGGTCCTACCGAACGACCGAGCCACTGCGGGTCATGGAGGAGATCACCGGCTGGGAGCGACCTGCGCCGGAGCTGATCGCGCACATGCGCCAGCGGATGGCCGAGCTGGCCGAGCTCGGGATCGAGGCGATGGACGACTGACGGCCGGCTTCGGCCCCGGACCACAGACGAGACGAGCACGTGAGGATGGCAGTCATGGCACGCGTCAGGTTCGACCACGTCGGGATCACTGTCGCCGACCTCGAGTCGGTCACGGCGTTCTTCGTCGGCCTGGGTCTCGAGGTCGAGGGCAGCATGTTCGTGGAGGGCGAGTTCATCGACACGGTGATCGGCATCCCGGACTCGCGAACGCAGATCGTCATGCTGCGGCCACCCGGCGGAGGGACCGCGATCGAGCTCTCGAGCTTTGTCCGGCCCGACCACGAGCCCGGGTCGCCCAGCGCGATGGCCAACGAGCTGGGTCTGCGCAACGTCTGCTTCGAGGTCGACGACCTCCAGGCGACCGTCGACCTTCTGGCCGAGGACGGCTACGGGCTGGTCGGCGGTATCGGTCAGCACGAGGACATCTGGCGCATGGCGTACGTGCGGGGGCCGGAGGGGATCGTCGTCTCGCTGGCCGAGCGGATGGGCTGACCCGGGTCGCTGCCAGCTCGCTGCAGCTCCGGTATGCCGGTGCCGGCCTCCCAGCCCGGCTGCGGCTCGGCGTGCGGCCCAGCTGCGCTCTTCCCTCGTCAGGAGAAGACGCGCAGGTCCTCGAGGGTGACGCCCACGAGCTCGTCGACGGCGAGCTCTGGGCGCCGGTGGGCCGTCACGCGGAACACGCCGGCGGTCGAGGTGCGCAGCTGCCCGAGCGCGCGGGCGTCCGGGTCACCGAGCCGCAGCACGCCCAGCTCGGGCCTGTCACTCAGATGCGCGTCGGTCGGCGGGAGGCCCAGTCGTGCGGTGTACCCCGACAGGATGACCAGGGCGTCTTCGACCCCGGGGCTCGCGTAGGCGTCGGGTTCTCCGAGGGCCTCTCGGATGTCGCCGCCGTGCACCCACTCCCCGAACGCGATGCGAGCCACCGAGGGTGCGGCCGCGGCGAGGGCGTAGGCGCGCTCCAGCTCGCCGAGGAGCTCCGACAGCGGCCAGCCCTTGCGCTCGTCGACATCGCCCTGGTTGTCCGCCGGGCTGAAGCTGTGCTCGGTGCCGGTCACCACCCGGATGAGGGCGGAGGCGCAGTGCGCGATCACGTCGCGCACCGACCATTGCGTGCACACGGTGGGCAGGTCGAAGGCCGCCTCGGGGGTCCGCCGCAGCAGCGGGAGCAGGCTGTCCCGCTCGGCGAGCAGGAGCCGGGAGTGGATGTTGGTCATGACCCGGATCTTGCAGCGCCCGTTGGCGCGAGGACTCCGGTTCACGCATGAGGCGTCGAATGTGGCGGGACCTGGCCCTGCTTTGGCGGGAATCCTGCATCACAGCGAGGCGTCCCCTGAGGTCCCGATGGGCATCGCCGGGTTCTGCCGCGCGTGACCCGAGGTGCGGTCTAGGGGGACGTGTTGACGCCGTGCGACAGGACGGCAACGACGTAGATGATGACGACCAGGCCCAGCACCAGGCTGACCGCGCCGCAGATCACCCCGGTGAGCGCCTGGCCGCGGTTCGTCGCCTGGCCGGTCCGGACCTTGCGAAGGCCGATGACGCCGAGGATTATCGCGCCCGTCGAGCTCAGCGGGGCCAGGACGAAGAAGCTGGCGATGCCGACGATCATCGCGGCCAGGCCAAGACCGTTCTCCGGCGGACGACCGTACGCCTGGGCCGGGGGTGCCGGCGGCGGTGGTGGGTAGTCCGGGGGCTGGCTCATGGGTCGCACCTCCAAGGTGGCTTCGGTAGGGATCACTCTCGCAGGGCGGGTGAGTCCGGCAACCCGGGGAAGTCCTCCACCTCTCGTGTGGTGCGGCCCCCTCGCACGCGCGACCTGAGGCGTCGCACGGGGTAGCTGACCGTGTCCCGGTGTGGGTGTGGCCCATCGGGATCCAGCACCAGAGTGCTTTCCAGCGTCATGCCGCCACGGCGTCGACGGATGACTCGTGTCGGTCCGCTGGCGGCGTCGACCGCGAGGTCGATTCGCTCTCGCAGGGCTTCGGGCCGGTCCACGTCCTCATAAGCGAAGTCGTGGCCCACGTGGCCCGCGAACGCGAAGCTGAAGACCTCCGCCGCGGAGTTGATCTGGACAGTGGCGACCCGCTCGGGCCCCGCCCGAGGGTGCAGCTCGATCACGAGGTCCTCTCCCAGGACCCGCCCCGAGAGAAGGGTCCACTCACAACCCGGGTGCCGCGTCATGAGGTCGGGCACCAGAGCGGCGAGTTCGGGAGTGTCCACAGCCGAGAGTGAAGCATCACGGCAGCCCGCCCGCGCGCGAGGTGCGGGAGGGCGACACCTGGGCGGCGCCCGGCCGGGGCAACGTGGTCGACTTTGCCGTCGGCATCGTTATCGGCGCGGCATTCGGGGCGCTGGTCACCGCTCTCGTCAAGGACCGGATCACGCCGATCATCGGGGCGCCCGGCGGCACGCCCAACTTCTCCGGGCTGTACTTCACCGTTAACGGCAGTCGTTTCCTCTACGGGGACTTCATCAACGCCGTCCTGGCGTTCCTGCTGATCGCCGCGGCGATCTACTTCTTCGTCGTCATCCCCGTCAACAAGCTCATGGCGCGATACAAGCCGTCCGCCGAGGAGCCGGCGGCCACGCAGGTCTGCCCTCAATGCCTGTCGTCCATCCACATCGGCGCCAGTCGGTGCGCGTTCTGCACCGCCGAGCTCGTCCAGGGGGCCGGGGCGGAGGCAGCTCGATCCAGGGTGCGGTGGCGCGGTCACCACCTGCGGCAGGTGGTGACCACGCCCGGGGCCATCGCGGCCACCCCAGAGGGGTTACCGGCGGTTGCCCTCCAGGACACCCTGGCGCTCCCTGGTCACTGCGGCGGGGCCGTCCTCGATCCGGTCCTTGTGCGTGACCGACAGGTAGACCACCACCAGCAGGATCGTGCCAAGGAAGAGCACGCTGGTCCAGAGAGTCCCCAGGCCGAGGCCACCCTCGGAGCGGTCCGACCCGAGGAAGTCGCCGATGTTGGCGCCCAGAGGCCGGGTGAGGATGTAGGCGAGCCAGAAGGACAGGACGGCGCCGGCGCCCAGTCGCCACGCGATGAATACGGCCGCGATCAGGGCCAGCGGCAGCAGCACGGAGGCCCCGGGGCCCCAGCCGGTGAGGTCCAGGGTCCAGTCGCCGGCGGCGGTGCCGAGGGCGAAGGTCACCAGGACGGTGAGCCAGTAGAACGCCTCGCGCGGCGTGGTGACGATGCTGTGGATCGACAGGGTTCCCTCGCGGGCGTACCAGATGCCGAACACCACGGCGAGCAGGACGCCGAAGACGGTGGTGCTGATCCACAGCGGGACGTTCTGGCCGTCGGTGAGGTTGTCCGTCAGCAGGGTGCCCACCACGCTGATGAGCACGACGTTGAGCCAGTAGATCGCTGGCACGTAACGCCGCAGCCGGAACTGGACCAGCAGCAAGACGACCAGGGCGGCCGAGAACACCACCGTGGTGTTGGTCAGGCCGAAGCCCAGGGTCTCGTTGATGTAGTCGGCGAAGCTCTCGCCCACGGTCGTGCAGAGGACCTTGATGATCCAGAAGTAGATGGTTACCTCGGGAACCTTGTTGAGCATCTGCCGTCGGCGGGTTCGGGCATCGATTGCGTCGGTCATGGCGCGCAGACTCCTGACCCAACCTGAACGAACCTGAATGAGCGGTGGGCACCTCGTGCTCGTCCGCGCCGATGGGCGGGCACCGTGCGATCAACGTCACACAGGGCGCGGCCCGTGGGGTTCGGGCCCTTCTGCCAGCGCCATCGACGGCAGGACCCCCGGCGCGAAAGGACGCTGGGGCCCCCACGTGCCTGTGAATCAAGCCGATTCCGATCAGGGCGACCTGCTCAGCCGGGCTCGACCCGGCTGAGTGCGAAGTGCCCCGCGGACGTGCTCGACGATGTTCTTCTGGATCTGGTCGAGGTCGTTGGCGTCGGGCAGGTGGACCCGCCCCTCGAGCACCACGAGCCTGGCGTTACGGAGGCCCGCGACGAGCTGTTGCGCACCCCGGAAGGGGATCAGTCGGTCGCCCCGGTAGTGCAGGACGAGTGCCGGCGCCGTGACGGTGGGCAACCTGTCCACGACGTTGTGCTCGTACAGCGAGGCCAGGTAGTCAGCCGCCACGTCGGGTCGGGCCGACTCCCTGAACACCTCTGACAGGTGCCAGGCGGCTTCGTCGCTGGCCCCCGGCCGATACAGGTCGGCGAGAAGCTTCGAGCCCATGCTCCAGTGGGTCCGCGTGATCTGCACGACCATGTCGCGGAGCTGCTTGTCGGTGAAGGTCCCCGGGCCGTCGGCGAAGGTGCCGAACAGCACGAGCGACGCGACCAGCTCAGGCTGTCCTGCGGCCAGGGACACCGCGATCGGACCGGCACCCGACATGGCGAGGAGCGAGACCGGGGGCCCCACCGCGCGTACCACGTCGGCGAGCTCCGCCACACTCGCCGCCAGGCCGAAGTCCCTGACCGGCCCGGGGGAGAGGCCCGTCCCCACCCGGTCGTACAGCGTCAGCGCGAAGTCGTCGGTGAGCCGCTCCAGCAACGACGAGCGAGGATCCCGGCCGGACGCGATGACGTCCAGGTTGGAGATCCAGCCGAGCAGCACCACGAGCGGCGGTCCGGTGCCCGTGCTGCCATGGGCCACGACGTCCCCGGCTCTGGTGCGCAGGTAACGGACCTGGAGAGCGCAGAGGCCGCGCCGTGTCACGACAGCGGTGGCCTGCCCCATCTGCGTTGTCGCGTCCGCATCGGGGGGCTCCTGCAAGAGCTCGACCTGCAACGACTGCATGACCCGTGACGGCTCGAGGCCGAGGTCCTCGCCGAGGTGGTCGCGGTGGCTCCGGTAGTGGCCCAGTGCTTCCACAGTGCGCCCCGTCTGGTGGAGTGCCCGCATCAGCGACGCTCTCGCACTCTCTCGCAGGGGGTGTTCTGCCACGAACGGCTCGAGCATGGGCACCACGTCGGCGGCCCGGCCGCAGGCCAGCAACGCCTCAGCCCGGCGCTCGACGGCCGTGCGGCGACTCTCCTCCAGCCGGATCGCCTCGAGCTGGGCGACCTCGGTGTCCGCGAAGCCGGCATACGCCTGCCCCCGCCACAGTCCGAGGGCCTCCGCCAGGGTGCCTGCCGCCTCCTCCGGCGGCTGCCCCGCGGCCCGGCTCACGAGCTCGCCGAACAGGTCGGCGTCGAGGTCGCCGGGCGACAAGGCGAGCTGGTAACCACGATCCCGGGTCAGGAGCACCTCGCGCTCACTCACCGTGCGGAGCGCGCGGCGCAGCTTGAACACCGCGCTGTGCAGCGACGCCTCCGGGTTGTCCGGCAGGTCGTCTCCCCACAGCAACGTGACCAGCCGGTCGATGCTGACCACCTCGCCGGCGCGTGCAGAGAGGGCCGCGAGGAGGGCAGATTGGCGCGTCCCCGGAAGCGGGACCGTGACTCCACCGCTCCCGACGAGCTCGACTGCGCCCAATATGCGCACCAGCACTGGCGGTCCTCCAGAGACCATTGTCGCGCCAGTTCAGCCGATGTCGAGGGCGGCGTCCCAGGAGCCGGCGCACAGCAGGCGGAGCAAGGCCGACCTGTCCACCGCCGGAGGGTCGAGGAGGCGGAGGGGTCCCTGTGCCTCCAGGAGCCCGTCGACATGCCGGGCCGTCGCGCCGATCCTGGCCAGCAGCCGCCTCGACGCGGTGTTGGAGGGCGCCAGCGTGGCCTGGACGCGGCGGATGCCGCGAGCGGCAGCCACGGTCGTGATCGTGTCGAGGAGCACGGTCCCGAGGCCGCGACGCTGCAGTCGGTCCACGACCTCGAAGGCAAGCTCGGCCGTCGTCGGGCGGTCCTTCAGGCGGACGTAACGAGCGATCCCGACGGGTTCGTCGTCCAGGGACGCCAGCCAGGCGACGTGGTGGTCACCGTCGACGTCCGTGAGCCCGGACAGCATCCCCGGTGACAGACGGGGAAGGCCGGAGAGGTAGCGCATCCACCGGGAGACCATCGACATGCCCTCGAACACGCCGAGCAGCGGCGCGGTCTCGCCGTGGACGAGCGGCCTGAGGGTGACGGTCGTGCCGTCAGGAAGGCGGGCTCCGAGCGGGTCGACCTGACGAGACGTGAGGGGATGGGGGTTCTGAACCTGGGCCATGGTGCGCTCCGGGACGTAGTCGGACTGACCACGCCACGGTGAGCGCCACGCCTTCCCACGGGCTGCCCGCGTGATTCCCCGCTGCTGCCGCCATCTGTCCGTTGAGCTCGCGAGCTGGACTCCTGAAGGCCCGGGACTCATCCACCGGTGCGCGTGAGCTCCGTGAGGTACTGGTTTCCGTCCGGATCGGAGGTGCTAGACCGGCCGGGCGGTGGCACTGAATGGCTGCGGAGCGCTGAGGATGGGCGCGCCCTGCGGCAGGAGCCGCCCATCGACCAGCGTCTCTATGCGGTCGGCGAGGCCGAGCAGGGCTGGGCGGTGGGTGGTCATGAGCACGGTTCGGCCGTTCATCAGCCGCATCAGCGCGTCCACGAGTGCCCGTTCGGCAGCCAGGTCGAGGCCGGAGGTCGGCTCGTCGAGCAGGACAATGGGCGAGTTTCGCAGGAGCGCCCTGGCTATCCCTACGCGCTGACGCTGCCCGCCGGAAAGGCCCACTCCGCGGTCGCCCAGTTGGGTGGCGAGACCCTCGGGGAGTCCGTCGGCGAACTCCAGCACACCCGCCGCCGCGCAGGCCTGCACCACCTCATCCGTCGAGGCGTCCGGGCGCCCGAGAAGGACGTTGGCAAAGACCGACCCGGAGAAGAGGAAGGTGTCCTGAAGCACGACCGCGATGTGGCGGCGCAGGAAGCTGGGCTCGAGCGTCTCGAGATCCAGGCCTCCGATGAGGACACGCCCCGCGGTTGGCCGATAGAGGCCGGCAACAAGCGCCAGGACGGACGACTTGCCTGCCCCGTTCGGGCCGGACAGGGCCACCCGGCTGCCGGCCGTGACGTCCAGGTCCAGATCGGTGAGCACCTGCCCCCTGCCGTAGTCGAGCCGCACGTTCTCGAGGCGGACTGACGCCTCGACCCGGGAGGGGGCCCGAACCGTTCGACGGTGGGTCGGAACGTCGAGGATCTCGGCCACGCGTTCGGCGGACGCGGCTCCGGCGGTGAGGGTGAGCGACAGGCGTGACAGGGACCGTAGCGGGCGCAGCATGTCTCGGAAGTAGGCCAGCGCGACCACGAGGATGCCGGCGGTCCACCACCCCTGCAGGGCGCCGTACCCGCCTACGAGCAGCAGGGCGGCGGTGCCGCAGGCGGAGGTGGCTTCGAGCAGGGGGGTGAACCGGGCCCGCAGGTCGACCGACCGGAGCCCCGCCCGGAGTGCGGCGCCGTTGTAGCCGGCGAACTCTTCCTCGTGCACGTCCTGGGTGCCCACCACGTGGACCGTCCGTATGCCGGTGATCGTCTCGGCGGTGAGTGCGGCCAGCTGCCCTTCCGCCGCGCGACGCTTCCGCGCCGCATCACGGGTGAGCCGGCTGTACCGCTTGGCGGCGAAGAAGACCAGCGGGGCGGCGCTCAGCGCAACCAGGCCGAGGCGCCAGTCCAGGGCGGTGATGACGGCAGCCAGCCCGACGATGGTCAGCACACCGGGCAGCAACGTGGAGAAGACGTCGACCAGGCTGTCCTCGATCCGGTTGGTGTCAGAAGACATGCGACTCGTGAGCTCGCCGACGCTGCGGCGGTCGTGGAAGGTCATGGGCAGCCGGAGCAGGTGGCTGAACACGTCGGCGCGGATGTTTGCCGTGATGCGCTCTCCCGCACCATTCATCAGCCGGTCGCCAAGGTAGTCCAGCGCGCCGGACAGCAGGGTGAACAGCAGCGAGGCGGCGGCAGCAACGACCAGCAGGCCTCCCCCCGAGACGCCGGTGCGGTCGACGATCACCGCCTGGGGGCCGTGCAGGCGGTGGTGCCCCAGGACACCGTCGATGACGAGCGCGATGGGCCAGGGGACGGCGAGGTCGGCGAGCAGCTCACCGACTCGGCACAGCACACCCAGGGCCAGACGGCCCCGATGGGGGACGCCGTAGGAACGAAACCGCCACAGGGTCGACAGCAGGGTCGGCTCCGCGCGCTCGGTCAGGCGCACTGTCGCGCCGCCTCCCGGGCGCGAGCGTTGGACCAGCCCGCGTGGATGCCCCGCGCGGACAGCACGCGCTCCAGGTGCGCCGTGAGGGCATCGTCGCGGCTGACCTCGAGCATGGCCGACAGCAGGGTCCCGAAGTACTTCCGCGCACGGCGGGCCTCCGGGCTGCGGTCGAGCGTGTCGTCCTGGCCCAGCCGGGCCAGCCCGCGCAGGAGCACGCTGTCCACTGACTCGGCGGGGTGGCCGGCCCGATCCGCGTGCGACCGCGCGTCCCACAGGGCGCTGGCCCAGATCGACCCGTCCGCGTGCGGGTCGGCGTCGTGCCCACCCCTGAAGTCGGTCATGGTCCGATGCGAAGCCAGATACCGTCGGCGCGGGTCGCTCAAGGGGATGTGGCCTCGGTGCCAGCCGTAGATGTCCGGGTGTCCGAGCATCGCGGCGGCCAGGTAGTCGCAGGTCCCTTCCTCGACAGCGGTCCGGCGGTTCGTCTGGTCCTGCGGCGGGCGCAACCGGTTGAGCCGGAAGTCGGCAACGTGCCGGCACACGTGATGCGCGACCTCATGGGTCACCACGGCCACGTTGTGACCCGGTGCGTGCAGGTACCGCGAGCCGGCGTGCTCGACGTACAACCGACCCGAGCCGAGGTGCACCTCCCCCGCGGGGTCGACGGGAGCGACCTCGGGGAGCTCGCTGTAGCTCGACGCGGGGAGGCGGTAGTGACCTCCGCCCCAGCGCTGCGGCCCCACTTCGTGACAGCCGACCAGGATCCTCAGCGGTGGCAGTGTCCTGTCCAGCTCGGCCTCGACGCGATCGAGGAGCCGGCGGGCGCACGCGGCGACGTTGGTCAGCGCGAACGCTCGCGCGCCGGCGTCGAGTGTGGGTCCGCTCAGTGGGCCGCCGCCGCGGCCCGGGTCGCTTCGCAGGTCGTCCTCGCCTGAGAGCAGGGGCTCGCCGCGGGCGTCGGCCACGATCAGGCCGGGCACCACAAGTGCGCTTGGCCGCAGCTGGCGTATGTCGAGCGGCACCCGTCCCAGCCGACCTGGAGGCGGGCCGTCGCACGCGACATAGGCGGCGACCGTGGTCATGCCCATTGTGCGGTCCGCAGGAGGTCCAGTGCCGCGCCGCGGGCGAGCTCGTCCGGCGTCGCGACCGGCAGGCCCGTGGCGGCCTCGGCTTCGCGGGCGGCGAGCGGGCTGGCCGACACGAGGCCGCTCAACGCGCTGACGCGGACTCCTGCGGCGGCCAGGACGCTCTGGGCGCCCACGGCGCTGAGGGCGTCGCCGACCGCGACCAGCACTGAGTCCGCGAACTCGGGCAGGGCGGCCAGCAGCTCGTGCGTCTGGGACTGCAGGAGGCCGTCGGCGATCTCAATGACGACATGAGTGGCGCCGTCCGCGGCCAGGGCGTCACGGATGCGATGCATCGTCGAGACCAGCTGAGCCGTCGGATAGCCGAAGGTGGACGGCATACCGAAGTCCAGGAAGTCCACGACAGTGTGCGCGCCGGCGTCGGCGTAGACCCAGCGATCCTTGCCGCTGCCCGACCCGGTGGCCTTGCCGGCTCCCACCCTCAGACCGGCACGAGCCCACCCGCGGATGATGCCGGCGGCGGTGGTGGTCTTGCCGGCGTTCATCGACGAGCCCACCACGACGACGGTGGCCGGGCGCGGGCTTGCCACGGGTGAGGTCGGGCGAGTGAGTTCGGCCAGCGTCATCGGGACGCCGTCGCCGTCCGCTACAGCACCGATCACCTCAAGCTGTGTCGGCGGCGCGCGCCTGACGTGCGACGACGCGACGGTGCCGATGACGCCGCCGGCGGTTAGCAGGTGCGTGTGGGGGCCGGTGGGGACGTAGCCCTCGTAGAAGTCCGTCGCGTAACGGCTGCCGTACGCGCCGGCGACCAGATCGCCGGCGTAGAGGCGGACCCGGCGGCCGTGCCGGTCCTCCAGCGCCCGGTGCTGGCCGAGCAGCTCGACCCGGGCGAACACCAGGTCCCCCTGGGTTGGCTGTCGGGCTACCCCGAGGGTCAGGTCTCGTGCACCCAGTCCCCGCGTGACGAAACTGAACTTGGCTTGCGACAGGTCGCGCATTCAGTCCCCCTCCCGACTGCGCGTCCCTGCGCCGACCCAGATCCTGCGCGCAGCCAATATGGGCGTCTCAAGGAAGTCGCGTGAACTTCGAAGGGGTGAACGAAGGGCGGCTTCCAACGTTCGCGGGGCGAGGGGTAGGGCCCCGGCATTCATCTGAGAGCCGATGTTCTCTGCAGCGCGGTGGGGCGGCTGCAACGGCCCCGAACTCCACCGTAGGCAAGGCAACTTGGCCCCGTCCAGAGGTTGGGTGACGTATTGGCCCCTAGAACACCTGGCGGATGCGGGCATAGCGCTTTGATGCAGGTCACAGCGTTGCGTCGCCCAGCCCGAGGTGGCAACATCTCTTGGCTAACCGACCGGCAAGCCTGTCCGGGGTCCCCCTGCCCCAGCCGGTCCTTGGGAGAAAAGCATGCCCTCGTACGACCAGCCCGACGTCCTCGACCGCAACCTCGGCGAGATCCTGCAGGAGATCCGCGTCGCTCAGACCGGGGTCCAGATCCTCTTCGCCTTCCTCCTCTCGCTGCCCTTCACCTCGGGGTTCCACAGTGCCAGCGCGCCCGACCGCGCGGTCTACCTCACCGCCCTGCTGGCCACCGTCGGGGCGGCGTCCATGCTGATCGCGCCCGTCGCGTTCCACCGCATCCTGTTCCGGCGTCGGCGCCGACCCGACATCGTCCGGGGCGCCAACCGCTTCGCCATCGTCGGACTGGCCCTGATGGTCGTGGGCGTGTCGGCGGCGGTCATGTTCGCCACCAGCTTCGTGGTGGGCACCATGGGTGGCTGCGTCATCGGTGCCATCGTCCTGGCGTGGTTCAGCGCCTGGTGGTTCGGGGTGCCGTTCCACCACCTCCACCGCCGGGACGACCACCCCGTCACGGTGCCCGTCACCAGCTCGTCGTCGCTGCACCGGCCCACGAGGCATGCGGTCGCGCACGCGAGGTCCGTCAACCCCCGATGAGGCCGAGGGCCGTCAAGCCCCGATAGGCCGGATCGCTCCGTCGACGCGCAGCGCGTCGCGCCCGTTGGGGTGCCCGGTTCGCAGCCCGCTGCGCCGTGAGTTCTGAAGAATCGTTCAGGAGCGGCCGCATCGCCCCGATAGGGAGGGTGGCCGCAAACACCACCACCAGAGGTCGGCCCGAGCGTCAGCGAAGAGAGGACGGCGATGGCCACCGACACTGCGCCGCAGTCTGCTGCCCGGTTCAGCCGGGTATCCAA
The DNA here is from genome assembly GCF_054325275.1 of Oryzihumus sp. Lineage (NCBI taxonomy): Bacteria > Bacillati > Actinomycetota > Actinomycetes > Micrococcales > Intrasporangiaceae > Oryzihumus > Oryzihumus sp. The sequence goes on along the minus strand of NZ_JBTCWL010000025.1, from coordinate 35,451 downwards.
CGGTTACGACCCGGCGGAGGTCAACACCTACGTGGCCGCACTGCGCGACTCCTCTCAGGTCGCTCAGCTCTCGGCCACGCTGCTCGAGCGCGCCCACACCGTGGCCGACTGGACCGTCGCGCGGTCCCTCCAGACCGCCGAGGCCACGCGCACGGCCTCGGAGGCCAAGGCCACCTCGGTGCTCCAGGAGGCCGAGCAGCGGGCCGCGGAGATCGTCTCCGCCGCCGAGGAGGCGGCCACCGCACGGACCAGCGCGGCGGACCGTGAGGTCGCGGCCCTGGAGGAGCAGCTCCGCCAGCTCAGCAAGCTGCGGGACGAGCAGGCCGACGAGCTGCTCGACGTCTCGCACGCGCTGGTGGCCGCCGCCAGCCGGGTCAGGGCACGCACCGGCCAGGAGGCCCCCGCCGAGTGAGCAACGCCCGGGTCAGGGACCGAAGGGGCGGTCCCCCCGGCACGGGCTGAGGCGCGAGGATGGCTGGCATGTGGTCATGGGTGAGGTCTGGTCCCCGATGGTCCCGGCACCCCGCCTCGCGGGTGCTTCACGGGCTGGACTGGGTGGCCTCACGACCATCGATTGCCGTGACCGTGGTCGCCCTCGACCTGCTCTGGGTCGTCTTCTCGGCCCGTTTCGAGTTCCCGACCCGCTTGGAGTCCGTGTTCCAGACGATGGTGGCAGCGGTGACGTTGGCCATGGTGTTCGTCATCCAGCACACCCAGGCCCGTGAGCAGGCCGCGACGCAGCGCAAGCTCGACGAGATCCTGCGCTCACTGCCGGGCGCGGACAAGTCGATGATCACGCTCGAGGCGGCACCGGACGACGAGCTGCGTGCCGCCGCCCGGACACATCGGGATGTCCGCGAGGAAGCCCGGCCCGAGTAGCCCGCCAGCAACGGCGGCGGATGCCGTGGCTCCTACAACGTGACGTGACTTCCCATCGTCACAATCCGCTGGCCCGGCAGGCCGAAGTACTCGGCCGGGTCGGCAGCGTGCCGGGCGAGCTGGGCGAAGAGCCGCTTGCGCCAGGTCGCCATCACCTTCTCCCGGCCGAGGGTGATCGTGCCGCGGGACAGGAAGTAGGACGCGCCGTCGATGTCGATGCCCGGTCCGATGAGGTCGTCGGCGCAGGCCTGGCGCAGCGCGGCCGGCAGGTCCACGTGGTCGGCGAAGCCGTAGCGCACCGACAGGTGGAGGATGCCGTCGTCCGCGTAGCCGAGGTCGTCGACCGTCAGCCGCTCTGCCGGCGGGACGTGCGGCACGTTCACCGCGGTCGCGGAGATGACGATGACGTGCTCGTGCAGGACGTGGTTGTGCTCGACGGTGGCGCGCATCGCCAGCGGCGTCGTGTCCTTGCCGGGGTGCGGGAACACCGCGGTGCCGGGAACCCGGGGCACGCCGCGCTCGTGGACGAGGTCGATGAACTCCTGCAGCGGCCCTTCCTTGCGCCGGCGGTTCGTCGCCACTACCGCCCGGCCCTTCTGCCACGTGGTCATGACGGTGAACACGCAGGCGGCGATGAGCAGCGGCAGCCAGCCACCGTGCGCGACCTTGGAGAGGTTCCCCGCCAGGAACGTCAGCTCGATGCCGCCGAACCCGACGCCGGCCGCGGCCAGCTTCCACGCCGGCCAGTCCCACAGGACCCTGGCCACGAGCAGCAGCAGGATCGTGTCGATGACGAGGGCGCCGGTGACGGACACCCCGTATGCCGTGGCGAGCCTGGCCGACGAGCGGAACGCGAACATCAGCGCGAGCACGCCGACGAACAAGGCCCCGTTGATGCCGGGCAGGTAGATCTGCCCGGCCTCGTGCTCGGAGGTCTGGCGCACCCTCAGCGCGGGGAGCATCCCCAGCTGCATCGCCTGCCTGGACAGGGAGAACGCGCCGGAGATCACCGCCTGGCTGGCGATGACCGTCGCGGCCGTCGCCAGGATCACCATCGGGACCTGCGACCAGCCGGGCAGCAGCAGGAAGAACGGGTTCGCGGTCGCACCGGGGTGGTGCAGGATGAGCGCGGCCTGGCCGAGGTAGTTCAGCGTCAGCGCCGGGAACACGACCAAGAACCAGGCGCGCAGGATCGGCATCCGCCCGAAGTGGCCCATGTCCGCGTACAACGCCTCGGCCCCGGTGATGACCAGGACGACCGCGCCCATGGCGACGAACGCGATACCGGGGTGTGCGGCCACGAACGCCACCGCATAGGTGGGCGACAGGCCAGCGAGCACGTTCGGGTGGGCCACGACCTGCGGGATGCCCGCCGCCGCCAGCGCGGCGAACCAGAGCAGGGTGACCGGCCCGAAGAGCGCCCCGACCTTGCCGGTGCCGAACCGCTGCGCGGCGAACAGCCCGGTCAGGATGACCGCGGCGACGGGGACCACGAGGTGCGCGAGGCTCGGCGCAGCCACCTTCAGGCCCTCGACGGCCGAGAGCACGCTGATGGCCGGGGTGATGACGGAGTCACCGTAGAAGAGCGAGACGCCGAGGATGCCCAGCGCCATCAGCAGGCCGGTGCGGCCGCCGCGCTTGGCGTAGAGGCGGCGGGCGAGCGCCGCCAGGGCCATGACGCCACCCTCGCCGTCGTTGTCGGCCCGCATCAGCACCATGACGTACTTGGTGGACACGATGAGCGTGACCGACCAGAACATCAGGGAGACGACGCCGTAGACGTCGTCGGCGGTGGGCCGCACGATGCCGTGGTCGAGGGAGAACACGGTCTGCAGGGCGTACAGCGGGCTGGTGCCGATGTCACCGAAGACGACGCCGAGGGCCGCGAGCAGCAGCGCGGCGCCGACAGGTCTGGGGGCGCCGGTGGGCTGTGCCTCTGGCGCGGAGCTGGCGGTGTCAGCACCGGCACTGCTGGTGGCAGTGGTCAGGTCAGTCACAGGGCTTGCTCCAGGTCTTGGCGAGTTGGCCGCACGTCATCGCGGGCGCGAGGGGACTGGCCGGCGCAGGCACGATCCCCGCGCACCGGCCTCGGCGGCCGCCAAGGCTACCGGCAGCTCATGGGTGGACCTGCCCATCGCGTGAGCCGGGGATGTGCGCGACCGGTCCGCGGCCGCGCATACAGGGTCGGCCCTTCCGGCGTGCGGACGCTGCACGCGAGCCGCCGAATAACCACGCGACGACCGTCGGTGCCAGGTCGTAGCGTGCGAGGCGATGCCGCTGACCCAGCTCGAGGCCGTCCGCACGGTGCTCGCCCCGACGACAGAGCCAGACGACCACCGCACGGTCGACTGGCGCAGGCTGCGCACCCCGGTGGCAGCGTGGGCGCTGCTCGCGTGCGCCGTCGCCGCCGTGGGCACCTCCCTCGGCACGCTCGTCGCCGGACAGCTGGCCGAGCACGCCACCGAGCGGCTGGTCGTGCTGCTCGCCGCCTGTGTCGTCGGGGCTTCGGTGCTCGACACCGCCGCGCGCACGTTGTGGGCCGGAGTGGTCGACCGGGCCGAGGGCCGGCTGCGCGCCGACCTCCTCGACGCGGCGCTGCACCAGCCGCTGCCGACGCTCACCGAGCAGGCGGTCGGGGAGGTGCTGGACCGGATCGACGACGACACCCACGAGGTCGGCACCCTGCTGCGCCAGAGCGCGTGGCAGGCGATCCGCACGCTGTTCGCGTCCGGCCCGCTGTGGATCGTGGCCGGGACCACCTGGTGGCCCGCCTTCTTCCTGTTCCCCCTGGCCGGTATGGCCGCCCTGGTCACCGTCCGTCCGCTGCTCCCGACGCTCTCGGCCCGCAAGGTCGTGGAGGAGGCGGCGTGGACCGACCACGCCGCGGCCATGGAGGAGGGCGTCGCCGGGCGTGACGACCTGCGTGCCAGCCTGGGCCAGGCCCACGTGGTCCGGCGCTGCACCGAGCTCGCCGCCGAGGTGCACAAGAGGTTCGCCGGCGTCCTCGAGCTGGAGAGCCGGATCGGCCGGCGCACCGGCACGCTGCTGCACGCGGTGCTGGCAGCCACCGCGGTCGTCGGGGTGACGCTGGTGGTCAACGCCCGGCTCGACACCGCCGAGCTGGTCACGCTGTTCCTGGTCACCACCATGTTCGTGGGGCAGACCGACATGCTGGCGCGGCACCTGCCCGACCTGCAGGCCGGCTTCGGCGCTGTGCTGCGGCTGCGGGGCCTGCTCGGCGCCGAGTCCGAGCCCCTGGGCGGCGACGACCTGCCGGCCGGCCCGCTGGACATCGAGTTCCGCGACCTGCACTTCAGCTACGCCGAGGGGCGTTTCGCCCTCCAGCAGGTCAACGTGGACGTCGCCGCGGGCACCACGTGCGCCCTGGTGGGGCGCACCGGCTCGGGCAAGTCGACGCTGGCCTCGCTGCTCTCCCGGGCCGTCGAGCCCGAGCGTGGCTCGGTCCTGATCGGCGGCGTCGACGTGCTCGACGTCGACCTGCAGCGGCTGCGCTCCGCCGTCGGCGTCGTGACTCAGCGGACCGAGATCCTCGCCGGCACCCTGGCAGAGAACATCACGCTCTTCGAGCCGGTCCCTCGCGCCGAGGTCGAGCGCGCAGTCGCCGAGCTCGGCCTCGAGGACTGGGTGGCGGGCCTGCCCGAGGGGCTGGACACCCCGCTCGGCCCGGGCGGCACCACCTTGTCCTCCGGCGAGGAACAGCTCGTCGCCTTCGCGCGACTGCTGGTGCGCGACGTCCGTGTCGTGGTCCTCGACGAGGCCACCGCACGCATGGACCCGGTCACCGAGGCCAACGTGGTGCGAGCCGCCGAGCGGCTCCTCTCGGGGCGCACCGGACTACTGGTCGCCCACCGGCTGTCCACGACCCGCCGCGCCGAGCACGTCGCGGTGCTGGACGCTGGGCGGGTCGTGCAACAGGGGTCACGCGCCCGGCTCGCCGCCCAGCCGGGGCCATTTCGGCAGCTGCTGGAGGCGGCCGCGGAGGAGGATGCCGCCGCGCCCGCTGACGCGGCGAAGCCCGCCGCGACCGCCGCCGGGACGCCCGCGGACGCAGCCACGGCCACCGGCAGGGTCGGGACGGCCCGCCGCGCCGGGGCGCCGCCGGCCGCCCCACAGCTGGACCACGTGCCCGGCCTGGCCCGGGCGACGGCCTCGGCGCTGCTCATCGAGCCGCAGTGGGGCCTGGTCAGCGTCGGACTCTTCCTGGCCGCGGCGCTCTCGGGGGCGTTCGGCGCCGTCACCGGCTGGATCTGGGGACACCTCGTGGTCGCCCTCCGCGACGGCGAGAGCCCGGTGGCGCTGACCGCCGCGCTCGTGGTCTCGCTGCTCCTGTCGCCGCTGCTGCTCGCCGAGTCCTTCCGGCGCTACCCGCGGTGGTGGGTCGCCGTGATGCTGCGCGTGCGCTCGGCCGTGCTGGTCGGCCAGACGGCGCAGCACCGCCTGGAGCGGACTCCTCCCGGTGAGGTCGTGGCCCGGACCATGGACGCCGACCGCCTGGCGCGCTACGCCGACCGCTGGGTCGACTTCGTCAACGGCCTCGCCATCGCCGCGGTGACCGCGGTGGCCGCGCGGAGCCTGCTGGCCGGTGGCGTCCTGCTCGCCGTCATGATTGCCTCCGCGCTCGCCTCGTCCCTGGGGCGACGCGTGGCCGGGCGGTCCGCGGCGGCCTCCGCCGCTGCCCGGGCCCAGTTCGGCCGCTCGCTGGTCTCGGCCCTGGACTCGGTGCGCACGGTGAAGCTCGCCGCGTCGACGCCCAGCGTGCACGCTCACCTGCGGGAGGTCGACGGCGGCCGCGTGGCGGCCGCGGTGCGCGAGCACCGTGTGCAGGCCCTGCTCGACGGCGTCCCGATCGTCATGGTCCAGTGCGGCGTCGTGACGGCCTGGGCGGTCCTCGTCGCCGGTGGCTGGGGCCTGGCCACGGCGCTGCTGGTGGCCGGCGCGGTCAACGGCTTCGACTGGTTCGGGCGGGTCGCGGGATCGGTCATCACCGAGGCGCCGGGCACCCGCGCCTGGATGCAGACCACCAGCCGGCTCGCCGGGGGCGGCGACCTCATGCGCGTGCCGGCCGGTGTCGACCTCGTGCAGGGCGCCGCCCCGGTGCCGGAGTCAGCGCCGCGGGAGCCGCTGCGCAGCCTCGAGCTGGCCGGCGTCACGGCAGTGCACGACGACGGCACCCTCGGGGCCACCGACGTGGACCTGGCGGTGGGCGCCGGCGAGCTGGTGCTGCTGCTCGGGCAGGTCGGGTCGGGCAAGTCCAGCCTGCTCTCCGCCCTGGCCGGCCTGGTGTCCAGCACGGGTGAGATCCGCTGGAACGGAGAGCCGGTGGCCGAGCCGCAGACGTTCCTGCGGCCGGGTCGAGTCGCCCATGTCGCCCAGGTGCCGAGGGTCCTGTCGGGCACCTTCACCGACAACGTCCGGCTGGACCACCCGGGCCGTGCCGTGCGCCCGGCCCTCGAGACCGCCCGTCTCGTCTCCGACGTCCAGTCGGCCGGCGGGCCGGACGCGCTGGTCGGGCATCGCGGCGTGCGCCTCTCCGGCGGTCAGGTGCAGCGCCTTGCCCTGGCCCGCGCTCTGGCGTGCGAGGCCGAGCTGCTGCTCGCCGACGATGTCTCCTCGGCGCTCGACTCCGCCACCGAGATCGAGCTGTGGACCGCCCTGCGCGAGCGCGGCGCCACCGTCATCGGGGCCACGTCCAAGCGCGCGGCGCTCGCCCAGGCCGACCGCGTGGTCGTGTTGGTGGAGGGACGGGTCGCCGCGGTCGGGGCGTGGCACGAGCTCGCCGACAGCTGGGGTCACCTCGCTGGCTAGCTCGAGCGCGGGGCCGGTGGGCGAAAGGTCGTGCGCGGCTCACAGGCTGGGGTTGCTGCGGTCCATGCACGCGGCCAGGGACGACGGATGCGCCCGGCTGACCCGGAACGTGACCTGCGGGGTCTCCGGCACAGCCAGGCAGACGCCCGGGCCGAGGTGGCCGGCGTCGTCCCGGGGCGCGAGCCAGCACCCGGCTCCCGGGTCGTCCTGGTTCGGCCAGTCCTCGGGGAACCAGTCCTGTCCGGGGCGCAGCGGCCCGGCGTCCGGGTAGTAGTTGCCGGTGCAGGCCAGCACCTGCCAGGTGCTCGCGGTGTCGTTGACGAAAACGACGCCGGAGGCACTGCCGGCCGGGTCGGACATGAGTGCCCCGAGCCCGAGGACCATTCCCGCGGTCCCGGCCGGGACGAGCAGAGCCAGGCCAACGACCACAGCCGTCAGGCGCACCCGGCCGGCGCGCGTCCGGCGCCACCAGCGCCAGCCCGGCGGTGGCGGGGGCAGGTCCGGCCTTGACACCCACCCCAGTGGCGGAGTCCAGCCCGGTGGTGGCGCCGGCCAGCCCGGCGGTGCCTGCCAGACATGGCTGGGCCTGCGCTGTCCCACGTTCCCCCAGCCTGAGCCGTCGTCAGCCGCGGGTCGCGGCCACCGGCGCACCGTAGCGCAGCCCGTCATACACGAGGTCGACCAGGGCCAGGGTCGATGACGCCGGGGTCGCCTTCGGGTCGCTGGTGAGGCAGATGCCGCCCAGGGCCCGGATCAGCTCTGGGGCGGCGACGTCCTGGCGGACCACCCCGGCCTTGATGGCGGGGGCGAGCATGCGCTCGGCGGCGAGGCGCAGCGTCTCCCGGGTCTGCGCGAAGTGCTCCGAGCGGCCGCCGTCCATCATCGTGCGCAGCAGGGTCACCATGCCCTGCTTGACCGCGTAGAAGTCGACGAACCCGCGCATCCACTCGCGCAGCGCCTCGCCCGGGTCCTCGCGCGTCGCCAGCTCCCGGGAGCGTTCGTCGAGGGCGTCGATCTGGGCGCCGTAGACCGCCAGGACGAGGTCCTCGCGGGTGGGGAAATGGCGGTAGAGGGTCCCGATGCCCACCCCCGCGGCCTTGGCGACGTCGTCGAGCGACGTCTCGACGCCGCGTTCGGCGAATTGCCTCGTCGCCGCGTCGAGGAGCCGCGCGCGGTTGCGGGCGGCATCGGCGCGTAGCGCCTTGCCCTCCTCAGGGGACACCCGAGTCACCACCTTGCATAAACGGAGCCATCCTCCGTATAGTCGATTAAGCGGAGGGAATCTCCGATTCCCATCTCGTCACGGCGCGGAGGGATCCTCCGCTTTCGTCACCATGATAGCCCCGCCTGCCGGGAAGGACCTCCCATCCATGAGCTCCCGCACTGCCACGCCCACCCGGACCTGGCTGCCCCTTGCCGTCGTCCTCACCACCCAGATGATGATCGTCCTCGACTCGGCGATCGTGAACATCGCATTGCCGGACATGCAGCAGGCCCTGCACATCCAGCCCGCGAACCTGTCCTGGGTCGTCAACGCCTACACCCTCGCCTTCGGCGGGCTGCTGCTGCTCGGAGCCCGCGCCGGTGACCTGTTCGGGCGCCGTACCGTCTTCGCGGTCGGCATGCTCCTGTTCACTGCAGCCTCGCTGCTCGGCGGCTTCGCCGATGCCGGCACGGACCTCTTCCTGGCGCGCGCCGCGCAGGGTGTCGGCGCGGCTCTCGTGGCGCCGTCGGCCCTCGCCATCCTCATGGGCCTCTACCCCGAGCCGAGGGACCGTACCCGCGCCGTGGGCTACTACACGATCGTCTCGGCGAGTGGGGCCGCCATCGGGCTCATCGCCGGCGGCCTGCTCACCTCGTACGCCTCCTGGCGATGGGTGATGTTCGTCAACGTGCCCATCGGGCTCGCCGTGCTGGCGCTGTCCCGCGTGGCGCTGCCCCGCGGTCGCGGCCAGGCCGGCCGCATCGACGTTGCCGGGAGCCTGCTGTCCACGGCGGGCATGACCGCCCTCGTCTACGGCTTCATCCGCGCCGCGGCCGACGGCTGGGGGAGCGGCGTGGCCCTGGCCTCCTTCGCGGCCGCGCTGGTCCTGATGAGCGCCTTCGTCCTCGTCGAGCGCAGTGTCGAGCACCCCATCACCCCGCTGCACCTGTTCGCCGACCGGGAGCGCGCGAGTGCGTATGTCGCGCGGCTGCTCCTCGTCGCCGGCAGCATGGGCGCGTTCTTCTTCCTCAGCCAGTACTTCCAGCTCGTCCTCGGTTGGTCGCCGGTGCGGACCGGGATGGCCTTCGTGCCGTTCCCGGTGAGCGTCTTCGTCAGCTCGCAGCTGGCCACCCGGGTGTTCGGGCCGCGGGTCGGCACCCGCGCGGTGATGCTCGTGGGGATGGCACTGTCCGTGGCGGGGCTTGCCCTGCTGACACGACTCGGGGTCGACAGCACATATGCGCAGCTCGTCGGCTCGATGGTGCTCTTCGCGTTCGGCAACGGCACCGCCTTCGTCCCGCTCACCGACGCGGGCATGGCCCGCGTGCCGTCCCACGAGGTCGGTATCGCGTCCGGTCTGGTCAACGTCACCCAGCAGGTCGGGGGAGCGGTGGGCCTGGCGGTGCTCGTGACGGTCTTCGCCACGGCTGGGCCCGGGGCGGCGTCCTCACCGGCGGCCTCCGCCCATGCCAAGGAGCTGTTCGTCCTGGGTGCGGACCGCGGGTTCGGGGTCGCGGCCGGCCTCATCGCCATCGCCGTGGTGCTCGTGCTGTCGCTGGCGGTACGGCGTCGCTCCCCGCGGCCCGTGGTGGCGCCGCTGGAGGCGGAGGCGCGCGTGCTGGAGCCGGCCGCCTGACGCCGACGCGGCCGGTCACACTCCACCGCAGCGCCCCGCCGGGATCCCGGCGGGGCGTTGACGTGCAGGAAGCGCCAGCCGCCCCCGCTACGCGAAGTGCATGAGGATCCCGGCGGCCACCGCGACGAGACTGCCGTGACGCGGGGCCGCATCGGTGAGAGGGGGCGGCACGTGGGCGACGGCAGTGAGATCAGGCCTGAGGTCGAGGTCCGGCCCGGGGTCCCGCCGAGCGGTCCTGGCTGCGCCGACTGTGAGGCGCAGGCCCCGCCCGGCTGGTGGCTGCACCTGCGTCGGTGCGCCCGCTGCGGCCACGTCGGCTGCTGCGACTCCTCACCCGCCCAGCACGCCTCGGCGCACTACCGCGCGACAGGGCACCGGGTGGTCCAGAGCTACGAGCCCGACGAGGACTGGTTCTACGACTACGCCACGGGGGACTGGCTCGAGGGGCCGCAGCTGGCGCCGCCCGGCTCCCACCCGGCGCAGCAGGGCGTCCCCGGGCCGGAGGGGCGCGTCCCGACCGACTGGCGGTCCCGGCTGCACTAGCCGGGGCCCGCCGGAAAGGACGACGGACGGGCGCCCGTAGGCGCCCGTCCGTCTCACGTGCCGTCGAGAGGAATCGAACCCCTCGCATCGCCCAAGCTCGACTGCCACGTCGTGATGACGTCGTCTGTCGGCGGCTCAACCACACACGCATCCAGGGCCGGCACTCCTTCCAACGCCGCAGCCGTGCCCGTTCTTCCCGGGAGGGGAGGAACGGCTGGTCGGCGCGGTCCGTTGGACACGCCATGACAGCCCAGTCCGAACCTGCAGTGCCGGCCGTTCCGGCCGATGACTTCACGGCCGCGCGTGCCGTGCTCGCCGAGGAGCGCCAGGAGCTGGTTTCGCGCATCGCGTCGCTGAGCCGGGACGTGGACGTGATCATCGAGGCCTCCCAGGACGTCTCCACCGATGACGAGCACGATCCGGACGGTGCGACCATCGCCTACGAGCGGGCCCAGGTGGCTGCGCTCCTGGAACAGGCCCGCAGCCACCTGGCCGACTGCGACCTGGCGCAGGAGCGTCTGGCGGCAGGCACCTACGGGGTCTGCGAGCGGTGTGGCGGGACGATCGGGGCGGCACGGCTCGAAGCCCGTCCCGCGGCCCGGACCTGCATCACCTGTGCGGCGGCCCGGCCAGCCTGACCTCCCGGCCCCGGACCGCCCACCCAGGGACTCGCCCCAGGTGGTCACCTGGAGGGCGCCGGCACCGCCCATCCCGTCGACGGCGTTGTCGATGAGGGTGGTCCCCACCTGGTTGAGCTCGCCGGCGTCCGGGGGCCACCCCGGCGCGAGGGTGCGTCAGCGCTCGGCGACAGGGTGGCCGGAGGCCAGGGTGAGCGCCTGGTCCGAGGCGGAGCACGGGCAGGGGGCGGCCGGCTCCCAGCCGTCGAACACCGGGGTGCGGGCCCAGACCGCCTTGCCGTCGCTGAGCGGGCTGACCCCCCACTGGGCGGCCACGGCGTCCACGACGAGCAGGCCGCGCCCGCCGGTGACCGACCCGGCCGGCCCCACGTGCAGCCGCGGGTCCCGCTCGTGCGGCACCTCCTCCAGCTCGGCCTCGAGGGCGTGGGCCGCCGCCAGGTCCCCGGCCAGGTCCGATCGGTGCGGTCGCATCGTCGGCCGCGTCGGCGTGCCGTCGAAGACAGCCAGCTCGATGATCGAGTCAGCGCAGCTGATGCTCACCAGCAGCGGGGTGCGGGCATGCAGCACGGCGTTCGTCACCAGCTCGGACAGGGCCAGCTCGGAGTCCTCGACCATCGCCATCAGCCCCCAGTCGCTGAGGCAGCGGCGCAGGAACTTGCGTGCTGCCGGGGTCGAGTGAGGCTCAGGCGGCAACGGCTTGGTGGCGTGGTGGCACATCTTCGCCCCCTTCGGGACCCGCGTCCGACCCCTCAGCCAGGGCTCGGGGTGCCTGAGGAGCGCACCCGATGCCGATGCTCTCACGCCGGATGGCGTGCCGGGCGGGCTGGCGACAGCTCAAGGGAAAGCTTTCGAGGAGTGGACACGGGCCACGGGCTACCCGGCATGATGGGCCGGTGCTTCCGGACTCCCCGAGCGAAGGCGGCTCGCGGGCGGCGCGCCACCTGGGAGACCGGCTGACGCGCCTGGCCCGAGTCACCGCAGAGCTGGCCACCGCCGACACGGTCGATGCGGTGACCAAGATCGTCATCACCCACAGCGCGGATGCGGTGGGAGCCACGATGGCCTCGCTGACCCTGCGCGACGGCACGGAGACGCTGCGACTGGTGGGCCTGCGGGGCGGCGACGAGGGTGATGCGGAGCAGTGGGCGAGCTTCCCCCTCGCGAGCCGGACGCCGGTCAGCGACGTGGTCCGCACGGGGCAGCGCATCGTCCTGACGGGGGCGGCAGCGATCGCGGAGCGCTACCCCGACGCCGACCGCGGTGAGCGGTCCATCGTCTGCCTGCCCCTGAAGGTGAGCACACGGACCATCGGGGCGATCGGGCTCTCCTTCCCGGGGGCGCGGACCGTGGACTCGGCCGAGCTGGAGTTCTTCGAGATCCTGGCCGACACCTGTGCCCAGGCCCTCGAGCGCATCGGCGCCCAGGAGGAGGCGGCGAAGCAGACCGCCAAGCTGGTCTTCCTCGCCGATGCCGCCACGGAGCTGAGCAGCAGCCTGGACTACCAGACAACGCTGGCCAGGGTCGCCCGGCTGGCCGTCCCGACCTTCGCCGACTGGTGCGCCATCGACCTGGTCGAGGACGGTCGCCTCAACCGTCTCGCGGTGGAGCACGTGGACCCGGCCAAGGTCCAGCTCGCGATCGACCTCGAGCAGCGCTACCCCGCCGACCCGGACGCCCCGAGTGGGGCCTGGAACGTGATGCGCACCGGTCGCAGCGAGCTGGTCCGCGAGGTCACCGACGAGATGCTGGTCGCCGCCGCGATCGACGAGGAGCACCTGCGTATCGCCCGCGAGCTGCAGCTGCGCAGTGGGCTGACGGTGCCGCTGGTGGCCCGGGGACGCGTGCTGGGGGTGATCACCTGGGTCTCGGCGGAGTCCGACCGGCTCTACGGACCCGACGACCTCGCCCTCGCGGAGGACCTGGCCAAGCGGGCCGCGATCGCCATCGACAACGCCGAGCTCCACAGCCAGACCGTGGCCGCGGCAGACCAGCTCCAGCACGCCGTGTTGCCCGAAGCGCTGCCCGTCGTCCCAGGCTGGGAGCTGGCCAGCTACTACAGCCCCTCCGGGCGCACCGAGGTCGGCGGCGACTTCTACGACGCCATCCCCCTCAGCGACGGCCGCCTGGTCCTCTTCGTCGGTGACGTCATGGGCCGTGGCGTTGGCGCCGCGGCCGCGATGGCCCAGATGAGGGCCGCCGTCCGGGCCTACGCGGCCCTGGACCCAGCCCCGGCGACCGTGACGGGGCGGCTCGACCTGATGTTCGCGCAGTACCCCACGGAGCAGCTGGTCACCCTGGTGTACATGGTTGCCGACCCGGTGCGGGGAGAGCTCGTGGTGGCCAACGCCGGTCACCCACCTCCGGTGCTGCTGCGCCGGGACGGAACCCCCGAGCAGCTTCCGCTCGCCAGCGGGCCGCCGCTCGGCATCTCGGAGGAGCCTCGCCAGGAGCTGACGGTGCCTCTCGAAGGCGGCGACACCCTGGTGGCCTTCACCGACGGTCTCATCGAGCGGCGGGACGAGGACATCGACCGGGGACAGCAGCGCATGGATGCGGCGATGGCGCTCCTGACCGGCACTGACCTGTCCGTGGCCCTGCACGAGCTGGTCACCGACCTGCGGGACGCCTCCCGGGACGACGACGTCGCCGCGTTGGCGGTCCGCCGGTCCGGGCCGCCGGGATCGCCGGACCGCCCTGGGTGAGGCGCCGGGGCGTCCAGACCCCGGTCAGGAGGCGACCCGGCGCGCCTCCCGGGACTGCCGGCGGCGGATGAGCCGCCGCTCCTCCTCGTCGGTGCCACCCCAGATGCCGGTCTCCTGGCGGCTGTCCAGGGCCCAGCGCAGACACTCGTCCTGCACCGGGCACCGCTGGCACACCCGCTTGGCCGCCTCGGCCTGGATGAGCGCCAGCCCGGTCGTCCCGACCGGGAAGAACAGCTCGGGGTCCGTGCGGAGGCATTCCGCCTTGTCACGCCAGTTCACAAGCCCTCCATTCGGCACGACGTGCCATGGGTCAACGGGAACCGGCCACTCTGGCCCCGGAACCTGAGAGAAGCATCAAAGGAACGCCCTGGTGTCCTGGATCGTGAGGATGCGGGCTGAGGCGGCCCTTGCCGGGTCAGGTCGCCGACTCCCGCCCGGCCCCGGCCAGGGGCCCGCGCCGCGGGCAGTCCTGCAACGGTGGCCCGTCCACCGGGCAGTAGCGACGCCCAGGGGGCTCCGACGGCTCGGCCGCGGGTTGCCGGACGAAGAGCGCGGACAGCACCCCGCCGGCCACCAGGAGCCCGGCGCAGACCCACATCGCGGTCCGGAAGGCCGGCTCCAGCAGGGCAGGGTCGTGGTAGGCCTCACCGCTGAGGCCCGCGACCAGGGGGAGGATCGCCACGCACAGCAGGCCCGCCACCCGCGCCACCGCGTTGTTGACGCCGCTGGCGAGGCCGGCATGCTGCTCCGGGGCTGCGGCCAGGGTTGTCGCGGTCAACGGCGCGACCGTCGCCGACAGTCCCAGCCCGAAGATGACTACAGGCGGCAGCACGTCCGTCAGGTATGACGCGCCGGCACCCAGGCGGGTGAGGCCGGCGACCCCCACCGCGCACAGCAGCGGCCCCACCGTCATGGGGATCCGCGGACCGATCCGCTGGGCGAGGCCACCCATGCGCGCGGACAGCACGAGCATCAGGCCGGTGACGGGCAACAACGCCAGCCCGGCGGCGATGGGGGAGAACCCGGCCACCACCTGGAGCTGGAGCACGAGCCAGAAGAACACGCCGCCGAGCGCCGCGTAGATGGCGAACGTCGCGGCGTTGGTCGCGCGGAAGATCGGGGAGGCGAAGATGTCGAGTGGGAGCATCGGCTCGGCGGCCGTGCGTTCGCGGACGACGAACCCGACGAGGCCGGCCACGCCGGCCAGCAGCGACGCCAGGACGGCGGCGTTGCCCGGTCCCGTGTTCTGCCAGGCGATCAGCCCGTTGGTGACGCCGCCCAGGCCGACCGCCCCCAGCACCGCCGCTGCCACGTCCACGTGCCGCGGGGCCATGGGGTCGCGGGTCTCGGGCACCTGGCGTTGGGCGATGAGCACGACGGCGACGGCCACGGGCAGGTTGATGAAGAAGATCCATCGCCAGGAGCTCACCTGCACCAGCCAGCCACCGATGAACGGGCCGGCCGCGCCGCCGATCCCCGCGAGACCCGACCAGGCCCCGATCGCCCGTCCCCGGTCCTCCGGCCGGAAGGAGGACTGCAGGATGGCCAGGCTGCCCGGCGTCAGGAGCGCGCCGCCGACGCCCTGGAGCCCCCGGGCCGCGATGAGGGTCTGGACGTTGGGGGCGAGCCCGCACAGCAGCGACGCCAGGGCGAACCAGACCACCCCGACGACGAAGACCCGTCGGCGGCCGAGGCGGTCCCCGAGCGAGCCGCCGAGCAGGATCAACGACGCGAGGGTGAGCGTGTAGGCGTTGATCACCCAGGTGAGGTCTGACAGGCGGGCGCCCAGGGCCTCCCCGATCCGCGGCAGGGCGACATTGACCACGGTGGCGTCGATGAAGGCTAGCGACGACCCGAGCACGGTGGCGGCCAGCACCCACCGGCCGTGGGGCTCACCGTAGGCCACCTGCACCGTGGCGGCCGCAGTGGGCGGGGTGGTCACGTCACGTCCACGGGGGGTGGCGCGGGGCGTCCCGGCTGCTCGATTGGCCGATGCCGGCGGCGTGTGCCCATGTGCCTGACCGCGTTCCCCGAGAAGTCTCCTGCCTCACCGAAACGTAACCCCCCCGTGGTGGGGCCACAAGGCTTCGGTGGCCACGGCGCCGAACGGCACCGGTCGGTCACGTGCGGGTGGTCGCCGCGTCGGCCCTCGCACTCGGCTGCGGGACGGGGGTGAGCCGCTGGGTCAGCACGTACGACACCACGACCGCGATGATGGTCAACGGCATGAGGGTGATGCCGTCCTGGCCGAGGAAGAGGCTGGTGAGCAGCACGGACGTCAGGGGCAGGCGGAGCATCCCGGCGGTGAACGCGCCGATGCCGATGGCCACCCCCGGGATCGCGGCCAGACCCGGAAGGTGGGAGAGCGCGATACCGACCGCCGCCCCGATGAACATGGCCGGGAAGGTGGGGCCGCCGCGGAAGCTGCCCAGCGACACGACGTACGCCAGCCCCTTGCACGCGATCAGCAGGAGCAGGGCCCCGACCGTGTATGCCGCGTTGTGGTCCACGAGCTGGGGCAGGGCGCTCTGGCCGGAGAAGAGCACGTCGCTGGCCGGCTTGCCCGTGGACCACGCGAAGAGGACGGCCAGCGCGGCGACGGCGAGGCCGGCCACCGGGGTGAGCAGGACGACGCGGGGGGAGACGAGGGCCCGGGTCCGGAGGGCCAGCCAGCGGATCGCGAGGCAGCACGGGGCGGCGACGAGGCCCACCGCGACGGCCCACACGAGCTCGGCGGCGGTGGGGGCCGACGTGCCAGGGATGTCGGGGATGGCCAGCGAGAAGGTGCCGTGCCCGGTCAGCGAACCCAGGCCGACGAAGATGAGGGCGCCCACGCCGGCGCCGAGCAGGCCGGGCACCAGGACCAGCGAGGCGGTGACGCCGCCCAGGCCGGCCGCCTCCATGAGCAGGAACGCCCCCGTCAGCGGTGAGCCGAGCAGGGTGCTGACCGCGGCGAAGCTGCCGATGACGGCGATGACCGCGGCGGTCTGCGCGGGCAGGTCGCGCCGGCGCAACCACACCGCGAGGTAGGACAGGCCGCCACCCAGGGCGATCAGCGGGGCCTCGGGTCCGACCACGGCTCCCAGGCCGACGCTCGCGATCGCGGCGATCGCGATGCCCGGCAACGCCGCAGGATGGGCCACGCCACCGGTGTGCATCCCGTCGGCCGGTGACTCACCGCCCTTGCCGGGCAGGTAGCGGATGGTCAGGCCCACCACCAGGCCGGCCACAGGGAGTGGGACCAGCGGCCACCAGAGAGCAGTCGGGTCGATGCCCAGCGCCGACGGAAGATCCGTGAACACCCATCGCTGGAGGGAGGAGGTCAGGCTGAGGAAGCCGTAGGCCAGCGCCGCGATCGGTGCGCCCAGCACCGCGGCCAGGACGAGCAGCCCCAGGTAGCGACGGCTGCGGAAGTGCTCCAGCGGGTCAACCGGCGTGGCGGGCGTGCTCATCGGCGCGCCACTGTCGTCGGCTGCAGTGCGTTCCGCCGGGTGGATGGGAGGCCCATGGCGTCAGCTCCTCGCACTCGGCGGACGGGCGGGCGCCGGGCCCTCGCCGCCGCGCGACAGGCCCTGCGCTCGCAGCTCCACGATGCGGTCCGCGCGCGTCGGCGGCATCACCCACGGCGGGTGAACGTGTCGGCTGTCCTCGCCGTGGGACGGCGCCGCCGGTCAGCCGCCGCTCAGCCCAGCCCGAGCACCCGCATCGTCTGCATCGCCATCCGGGACTCGCCCAGGGCGTTGGGGTGCACGATGACCGGGTTGGTGCCCTGGAGGACCGGCTCCACCCAGCGCACCCCGATCGCCTGGCAGGCGTCGTGGCCCTCGGAGACCGCGCTCAGGTCGACGTAGGTCACGCCGGTGGCCGCCGCCGCGCGTCGTACGGCGTCGTTCAGGGTCGCCTCGATCCCGCGCAGGTAGGGCACGTCACCGGTGGCGATCGGCATCCGGTCGAAGCAGCCCTGACGCTCGGGCAGGATCCATGGATAGCCCAGGATCGCGACCCGCGCCCCGGGCGCCTTTGCCCGCACCGCCGACAGCGCCCGGACGAGGGCGGGGTAGGTGCTGGTGCGGATGTCGTCGACGAACGAGGAGCCGTAGCGGTCCCGGCACGGGCTGCCCGTGCCCAGCGTCGAGAGGCCCGCGGCCCCGCAACGGGTGATGGCGTTGATGAACGTGTTGTTGTCGTTCCCGCCGATGGTCATGGTGACCAGCTGGGTGTCCGGGCGGACCGCGTCCAGCTGGGGCGCGACCCCCGGGTACTGCGCGCCGGCGTAGTCCTTGGTCTGGGCGGCGCCGCAGGTGACGTCGGTGAGCTGGGCGTGGGTCGCGCCGGCGATGACGTGCGGGTAGTTCCTGGTCGACCGCAGGCAGGACGGCGGGGCGGTGGGGTCGGGCGGCAGAACGCCGGACGCGGCGCTGTAGGAGTCGCCCAGGGCGACGTAGCGCAGCGGGCTGGTCGCGGCGGTCGAGGGAAGGGCGGAGGCCACGGTGCCGCCCAGGACGGCAGCGGCGGCGAGGACGACGGCGAGCGTGCGGGACATGTCGGGCTCCACGGGTTCGGCGGATCGTGCGACGGGTGCTCCTGCGAACGGCTACCCGGGCAACGACGTCCGTCGTGCCGCGTTACGGCGCGGCTCCGCTCACGGAGCTGCCGCGCGTCCGGGCACCGGAAGGGCCGTTCGGGTGGAGACTCCCACCCGTGGGGATGAGGACTTACGGCGTTGAAAGGGTGAGGATGAGGTGATGAAGGTCGACCGCCGAGGTGAGCTGGTCGGCGCCGGGCTTGCGACGCTGTGGTTCCTCGTCGTCCTCATTGCCGAGCTCTCGGCCGGGAAGCCCGCTTTCGTCCCGTCGATCCTGTTCGCGCTCGGCCCCCTCATCGCCTGTGCCGTGCTGGACCCGCTGCCCACTGCTGGTTTTGGCGTGGTCGCGGTGGGGCTCGTGGGGCTGACCAGCGTGTGGAACGGCACGTGGGGCACGGCGCAGATGTGGCTGCGGGTCGCCGACGTCGCCATGGTCAGCCTTGCCGCGGTGGCCCTGGCCGTGGTGCGTGTCGGTCGGGAGGCGCAGCTGGACCGCATCGTGCGCATCGCCGAGGTGGCCCAGCGCGCCATGCTGCCCCTTGTCCCCACGCACGTGGGAACGGTGGCGGCCGGCGCGCGATACCTGTCTGCCGCGGAGGACGCGCTGGTCGGTGGCGACCTGTATGACTGGTTCCACTCCGACCACCGCGTCTGCTTCATCGTGGGGGACGTCCGCGGCAAGGGGGTGAGCGCCGTCGAGCAGGCGGCGCGGGTCATCCGGGCCTTCCGCCAGTCCGCCGCCGGCGGGGGAGACCTGGCCACCGTCGCCGCCGAGATGAGCGCCTACATCGACCCGTTCCTGGACGACGAGGAGTTCGTCACCGCGCTGCTGCTGCAGGTCACCGACCGTGGCCACATCACGCTCGTCAACTGCGGGCACCCGCACCCACTGCTCATCACCTGTCACGACGGAGCGACCCTCGTGGACCTGCCGTCCGGCCTGCCGCTCGGCCTCGGCCGCTCCTTCGAGGCGGTCACCGTGCCGTGGACCCCCGGCGACCGCGTGCTGCTCTACACCGACGGGCTCAGCGAGGCCCGGGACGCGCGCGGTGAGTTCCTCCCGGTGCTCCCGCTCGCCTCCATGCTTCGGACGTCCACCGTCGAGGACGCGCTCGACAGGGTGCTGGGGGCCGTGCGCGAGCACGTGCCGGGCGGCCGGTTCACCGACGACCTCGCCGTGCTGCTGCTCGAGAACGTCGACGGGGACGAGACGCACGCCGTGGACCCCCGCGACTACCGCGTGGGTCAGATCACTTCGCAGTCGGTCGAGCCGACTCCGGGGCAGGTGGGACCGGTCGTACCCCAGCCCCTCGAGCCGACGCCGGTCGAGCCGGTGCCCGGCACCGCCGCCGAGAACGTCGGCTGACCGCACCGGCCGCCACCGCCACCGGGGCGACTCGGTCGGGATGGCCGCCCACAGGTGCCGTCCGTACCATCGCCCCACGCCCCGAGGGCACCTGCGCCCGCCGGGTCGAGGGCTGGGGTGGGTGTGCGATGCCCCCAACAGGACGGAGCGCCATGAACGGCGAGCCAGGACTGACCGACGAGCAGATCCGCACCATGACGCCGGCCGAACGCCGGGACCTGATCCGGCGGCTGAGTCGGCCCGCCCCGGAACGCCCCCAGCGCGGTGGGCTGCTCCGGGGGCGGAGCCGGGTGGTGCTGCTGGCGGCTGCGGTGATCGTCATGCTGCCGTGGATCGGCTACCTGGCCGTGGTGCTGCCCAACCGCTACGACGCGCGGCACTGGGACCTGACCTGGGCCGGCTTCGACCTGCTCCTGGCCGCGATGCTCGCCGCCACCGTGGTGTTCGCGCTGCTGCGGCGGCAGCTGCTCATCCTGACGTCGTTCGCCTCCGGCGTGCTGCTCGTGTGCGACGCGTGGTTCGACGTGCTGACCGCGAGGCGTGCGGACCTGCCGGAGTCGATCGCCACCGCCCTCCTGCTCGAGCTGCCCCTGGCCATCCTCCTGGTCCTGGGCACGCTCCGGCTGGTCCGGGCCAACGCCCAGCGGCTCTGGCTCCTGGAGCCGGGGACGCCGATCTGGCGCCTCGAGCTCGACCTCCCCTGACCGGCCACACGGCCGGCGGGCTGTTCACCAACCTCTCAGGTTGCCTCGGCACACTCCCGCCCCGTGTCGACAACCACCGCTGCCGCCGAGAAGTCCCGCACCGCCCTGAGCACCGTGCCCGAGGTCACGGTCCTGTTCTGGGTGGCCAAGGTGCTCACCACCGGGATGGGGGAGACCGCCTCGGACTTCCTCGCCCACCACCTCGACCCGGTCGTGGCCGGCGGGCTGGGCGCGGTCGGCCTGGTGGCCGCGCTCGCGCTGCAGCTGCGCGCGCGCCGCTACGTCCCGTGGGTGTACTGGCTGGCCGTGGCCATGGTCAGCGTCTTCGGCACCATGGCGGCGGACGTGGTCCACGTGATCCTCGGCATCCCGTATGCCGTGTCGACCGTGGCGTTCGTCCTCACCCTGGCCGCGGTGTTCGCCGTGTGGCGCCGGACCGAGGGCACGCTGTCCATCCACTCCATCACCACGCGCCGCCGCGAGCTCTTCTACTGGACCACCGTGCTGACGACCTTCGCGCTGGGCACCGCCGCGGGCGACCTGACGGCCACGACGCTGCACCTGGGCTACCTGGCCTCCGGCGTGCTGTTCGCCGTCGTCATCGCCGTGCCGGCACTCGCGCACTGGAAGCTCGGGCTCGGTGCGGTCAGCGCATTCTGGTTCGCCTACATCGTGACCCGGCCTCTGGGGGCGTCCTTCGCCGACTGGATGGGCGTGCCGGCCTGGAGGCAGGGCCTGGGCTGGGGCACCGGCCCGGTCACCCTGGCGCTGGCGGTCCTCATCGCCGGCGTCGTCGGCTACCTGGCCGCGACGCACGTGGACGCTCCGGTCGCCGAGGTGCGCGACCGCGATACGGCCGGGGTCTGACTGCGCGCCGTCGTGCCGGTGCGCGGGTAGCGTCGCCCCATGCCGACCGACACCACCTTCGCCGGGCTGGGCGACCAGCGGTTCGTCTCCCTGACCACCTTCCGCCGCTCGGGCGTGGGCGTGCCCACCCCGGTGTGGGTGGCCCGCGACGGTGACGCGCTGGTCGTGACCACCCCGGAGGGCAGCGGCAAGGTCAAGCGGCTGCGCCACGACGCGCGGGTCGAGCTGCGGCCCTGCAACCGCCGCGGCCGCGTCGACGCCGGGGCCCGGCCGGTCACGGGCACCGCCGCGATCATCACCGACGAGGCGACCACGGGCCGGCTGACGGACCTCATCCGCAGCAAGTACGGGCTGGAGTTCCGCCTGGTCATGGCGGTCGAGCGCCTGGTCCGGTCCGGCGAGGCCCGACGGGTCCTGCTGCGCATCACCCCGGACTGAACGGCGATTTGAGACCTACGTCGCATTCGCCCGGTTCGCCGGACGCCGGTCAGACCCCAGTCCTAGCGTTGCGCTGCACCGCGGGAGGGCCGCGGGTGAAGACACAGGGGAACCGTTGAAGAACAAGCGCGTCAGCGTGCTCATTGCCATGCTCGCCACCAGCCTCGTGGGCCTCGTCCCGGCGGGCACGGCCGAGGCAGCCACCGGCTCGGCGACGATCGGGACGATTGCGTCCGTGACCGTGCCCTGGAAGGGCTCCACCACCGTCCGTCCGATCGGGCGGGT
This sequence comes from Oryzihumus sp., assembly GCF_054325275.1. Classification (NCBI taxonomy): domain Bacteria; kingdom Bacillati; phylum Actinomycetota; class Actinomycetes; order Micrococcales; family Intrasporangiaceae; genus Oryzihumus; species Oryzihumus sp. The sequence goes on along the minus strand of NZ_JBTCWL010000025.1, from coordinate 13,778 downwards.
CCAGGGCAACGCCACCATCAGCTCGGTGCGCTTCACGGTGAAGCGTGGCGCGAACGTGGTGGCCCGCAACCGTGCCTCGGCGCGGCTGTCCGCTGGTACCTACTCTGTCCAGACCGCCGTGGTCTACCGCCCGTTCACGCTGAGCTACTCCACCAAGCACGTGACGCAGAGGACGACCGTTCCTGCCTACACCTCGCTCCCGGTGACCTGCCGGGTCGACTCCGTCCAGCCCGACAGCTACGTGTCGTACTTCACCGCGGTGTGCTCCGGGCAGGGTTTCGACGGCAGCTTCAGCTCCAACGGCTACGTCACGCCCAGCGGGGACGGCGGGTGGAGCGGCTCCCTGATGCTCGGGGCCACCGCGGTGGAGACGAGCAGCAGCGACGTGATGACGCTGGTCGGGACGACGTTCTCGGACGAGGTCATGACCGACCACGACCTGACCAGGACCACCACCCGCTCGGTCCGTGTCTCGACCCGTCACTACGGCCGGAGCCGGACGGTGAAGCGCACCCAGAGGCTGGTCATCAAGTCCCGACCCAAGCCGCGGGGCTGCGCCACCTACGCCGAGTTCCAGCGGGTCAAGGCGGACTTCGCCAACCCCGAGACCTACGGCTCGAGCCGGGCCTCGGTCACGCAGATCCTGCAGAGTGCGGGCAGCCGCACCTCCTACGACGACTTCGGCAACCAGGTCATCGAGTTCCGCCGGTACACGGCGTGTGCCCGGGGCGCCATCATCACCGTCGGCTTCGAGAACGGTTACGCCTACTCCAAGGCCTACATGTCCTGACCCGGCTTGACCGGATGCCGCAGAGCCCCACGGGTGGTCCCGTGGGGCTCTGCGCTGTCCGGAGGCCGGATGTCCGACAGATCAGCCTTTGTCCATATCTGCAGTTCAGGGGTCGTGCCGGACATGGCAAGCCTTTGGTAAGCCCTCGTCACTGAGGCTCTTCGCGTTCCTACCCTCGAGAGTGGAGGCGTGCCCTCCCCGCCCTGACCCGGAGGAGGCGTGCGATGACGCGTCGATCCCGTTGCGCCACAGGGCGATCCCGCGACCGGGGGGCCGTGGCCGTCGAGGCCGCGATCATCACCCCCGTCCTCATCGCCTTCGTCTTCGCCGTCCTCGAGTTCGGCCTGGTCTTCAAGGACTCCCTGTCGGTCAGCTCCGCCATCCGTGGCGGGGTGCGCATGGCCTCTGCCGAGCCACGGCGGGGGACGTTCGCCACCGACGCCGCGAGCCAGGTCGCCCGCGGCGCGGCTGCCCTCGACATGAGCGGCTTCGAGGCGCTGTGGGTCTACAAGGCCCAGCCGGACGGGACGCCAGTCGGTGGTGACGCCACCTTCTCCACCTGCTCGGCGTGCGTGAAGTTCACGTGGAACGGGACCGGCTTCACGCAGACGTCCTCGACGTGGAGCGCGTTGTCCCAGAACGCCTGTGTCGGTGACCCGCTGCACGACAGCGTCGGCGTCTACCTCGCCGTGCGGCACCAGGCGATCACCGGGATGTTCTTCCGTAGCACCGACATCCGCGACCACACGGTGATGAACCTCGAGCCCGTCCCCCTCTCGGCGGGCTGCAAGTGAGCCGCCTGGCGCGCCTGCGGAGCTCGGGCGACCGCGGATACGTCGCCCTGCTCACGGCGTTCCTCCTGGTGGTCTTCCTCGCCGTCGCGGCCTTCGCGGTCGACGTCGGCAACTGGTACCTCGTCGGCCAGCGAGAGCAGCGCGCCGCCGACGCCGCCGCCCTCGCTGGCGTCTCCAGCCTCCCGGCGGACACCGCGACCGCGTTCAGCACCGCGCAGAAGTTCGCCAAGGTCAACGGCTTCGAGAACGGCGTCGCGAGCACGACGGTCGTCGCCGGCGTGGACAGCCGGCCCACCCGCCTCCGGGTCACGGTGAGCCGCACCGTCGCCAACATCTTCGGCCCGGTCCTGGGACTGCCGACGACGACGGTCAGCCGCACCGCCGTTGCCGACTACGCCGGCCCGGTCCCGATGGGCAGCCCCTGCAACGAGTTCGGCAACGACCCCGCGTCCGACTCCACGGGCTACAAGGGCACGACCTGCAACGGCGTCAACGGCCAGTTCTGGGCCAGCGTCAACTCCCCGAGCTCGTTCAAGGGCAACGGCGACGCCTACCAGTCGCAAGGCTGCACGCTCTCGGGTTCGCCTGTGCCCGACGGTTGCGCCTCGGGGACGAACGCCGACTGGACCGCCGACGGCTACTACTACACCGTCTCGGTCACGCGGCCGATGGCCAACCTCACGATCCAGCTGTTCGACCCGGCGTGGGTCAACGTCGGGCTGACCTGTCCGTCGGTCACGTCGGTGTTCGGGAGTGGCAGCACCGCCGCCACGAAGGCGGTCAACGACCAGGTCAGCGACCCGGCGACCCGCTACGCCTCGGGGGCGTCGAGCCCCTACTGCACCGGTGACAACTCCTACGGCGGTGCGACCGTGATGAGCACACGGTTCACCGTCCGCGACCCCAGCACGACGCCGTGGGACCCGGCCACCTTCCCGGTCCACACCGGGTGCGACAGGACGTATGCCGGGTACGACGGCTCTCTGTACGCGGCCCTCAACAAGGCCTCGACCCCCACGTACCGCCCGGACCTGGCCGCGTCGTTCCGCCGGTGGTCCACGCTGTGCTCGATCACCAACCCGGCCGTGGGGGACTACCTCGTCCAGGTGCGCACCAACGGCCTGGGCACCGATGCGGCCAATGACGGCAACCGGTTCGGCATCCGGGCGTGGTCCTCCGCGGACCCCACCGCGACCAGCGCGATCTCCATCTCCGGCCGGGAGAAGATGGGGATCTACTCCAACGCCCCCGGTGCCACCACGGAGTTCTACCTGGCGCGGGTGCCGAGCAGCGCGGCCGGTGAGGTGCTCAACGTCCGCCTCTATGACATCGGCGACTCCACGACGTCGGGGACCATCACCATCTCCGCCCCGCCGGACTCGGGCGCCACCTTCAGCGGCTGCGTCGGGGCCGGGCCGGTGGCCGGCAGCATGCCGAGTTGCTCCCTCACGGCCGACTCGAGCTTCAACGGCAAGTGGCAGACGGTGTCTGTGCCGATCCCAACGTCGTACCGCTGTGCCGACTCAGACCCGACCGCGTGCTGGGTGCGGCTCACCTACGCCTACGGCACGTCGTCGAAGCCGACGGACGTGACCTCGTGGACCGCCAGCATCGAGGGCGACCCGACCAGGCTGGTCGAGTGACCCGGGGCCTGTGAAGGCTCAGCCGCCCAGGCCGCTGAACGTCGCGATCATCTTGATCGCGCCCGGCCCGATGATGACGATGAACAGCGCGGGGAAGATGCCCAGCAGCATCGGGAAGAGGATCTTCACCGGCACCTTCTGCGCCTTCTCCTCCGCGCGCTGCCGCCGGACCAGTCGCATCTGGTGGGCCTGCTCGCGCAGCACCCCGCCGATGGGCAGGCCGAGCCGGTCGGCCAGCACCAGCGTGCTGACGAACGTCTTGACCTCAGGCACGGTGCTGCGCTCGCCGAGCGAGGCGAACGCCTGCGGGCGGGACCGCCCGATCTGGATCTCCTGCAGCACCCGGGCGAACTCTCCGGCCACCGGGCCGGTGACGGAGCGGGCGACCTGGCTCAGCGCGCTGTCGAAGCCCTGCCCGGCCTCGACGCAGACCGTGAGCATGTCGAGGGCGTCGGCCAGCCCGCGGCGCAGCTCGTCCTGCCGGTGCAGGCCGGCGTTGTAGAGCAACAGGTCGGGCAGGTGGAAGGCGGCGGCGCCGGCGGCGAGCAGGAACACCACGCCGCGCGGCCCGATCCCGCCGAGCAGCAGCCCCGCGCCGGCCCCGACGAGCAGCGCCGCGCCCTTGACCGCGAGCAGGCGCTCCAGGCTCCACGCCGGCGGGTTGCCGGCCACGTCGAGCAGCCGGTTGAGGCGGGCCGCCGTCCCCGAGGGCGACAGCCGCAGCGCCAGCCCGCGCATCGCGGCCAGGAACGGCCCGGCCACCCGGTCGCCGAAGGACAGCTCCGCCCGGGCGACGTCGTGGGAGGACACCGGACCCTCGATCAGGGCGAGGCTGCGCGCCATACCGGTCAGCGGCGTCCGCCCCACCTGTGTCGCCACCACGAGCAGCAGCAGGCTCAGCGCGACCGCGCCCCCGGCGACCCAGACCAGCATCGGCTAGACCTCCACATCCACGACCTTGCGCATCCACACGACCCCGATGCCGAGCATCACCACGCCGGCCGCCGACATGGCCAGCCCGAGCGGGGTGGTCCAGAGCAGCGACACGTAGTCGTAGTTGATCCGGGTCATGTAGAGGAAGATCCCGACGGGCATCGCGATGAGCACGTATGCCGACAGCCGGCCCTCCGCGGACAGCGCCCGCACGTGCCGGTGCAGTGACTCGCGGTCGCGCAGCGTCGCTGCGGTGGTCTTCAGCGTCTCGGCGAGGTTGCCGCCGACCTGGCGCTGGATGCCGATGGCCATGCTCGTCCAGCGCAGGTTGGTGCTGTCCATCCGGTCGGCCATTCGGTCCAGCGCGTCGCCGATGTCGGCGCCGATCCGCGTCTCGGCCAGGGCCCGGGAGAGCTCCTTCGCCGTGGGCTCGGCCACGTCCTGGGCGACCGCGTCGAGTGCCTGGAGCAGGGAGAAGCCGGTCTGCAGGCTGCTCGCCACGAGTGTCAGGACGTCGGGCAGCTGGGCTTCGAACCGCCGCGCCCGGCGGCTCGCGCAGACCCGCAGGAACACCACCGGAGCAAGCGTGCCGAGGCCGCCGCCGAGGAGGAGGCCGATGAGGTTCGCGCCGATGCTGCCGTGAATCATCAACAACCCCAACGCCGCTCCCGCGAGGACGGCAACCGCCCGCAGCACCGCCCACTCCCCGGCGCGCAGCGGCAGGTCGGCGCGCTCCAGCAGGGCGGCGGTGCGAGCGGTGGAGGGGCGACCGGTGGTGGCCCGGTCCCCGAGGTCGACCAGCGCGGTGCTCAGACCGCTCGGGCCACGCGCGGTGCGGGCAGCGGCCGCCGCCCCGCCGGTCCCCTGGACGTACTGGTCGATGGACCGCAGGCGACGGTCCGCCGCGGACCCGCCACGCGGCATACCGAGGGCGAGGACGGTCGCGGCCAGGGCGCACCCGACCAACGCCGGTGGGCCCCAGACCAGCCACGCGGGGTCCGGGGTGCTCACCCCTGGCCCCGGACGAACATCGCCGGGTTGAGCTCTATGCCGAGGTCCTGCAGGTGGCCGCCGAACTTCGGGCGCAGGCCGGTGCTGACCAGGGTGCCCCGGAAGCGGCCGGTCTCGTCCATCCCGGCGGAGTAGTCGAAGACGAACAGGTCCTGGAGGGTGATGACGTCGGACTCCATGCCCTCGACCTCGGTGATCGCCGTGATGCGGCGGCTGCCGTCCTTGAGCCGGGCCTGCTGGACGATGAGGTCGACCGCGCTGGCCACCTGGTCGCGGATCGCCCGGACCGGCAGCTCGACGCCGGCCATGAGCACCATGGTCTCCAGGCGGGACAGGCTGTCGCGGGGACTGTTGGCGTGCACCGTGGTGATGGAGCCGTCGTGGCCGGTGTTCATCGCCTGGAGCATGTCCAGCGCCGCACCGTCGCGGACCTCGCCGACGACGATCCGGTCCGGGCGCATGCGCAGGGCGTTGCGCACGAGGTCGCGGATGCTGACGTGCCCGCGCCCCTCGACGTTGGCCGGACGGGCCTCCATCCGCAGCACATGACGCTGGCGCAGCTGCAGCTCGGCGGCGTCCTCGATGGTGAGGATGCGCTCGTCGTCGGGGATGAAGCCGGACATGACGTTGAGCAGGGTCGTCTTGCCCGAGCCGGTGCCGCCGCTGATGACGATGTTGCGCCGGCCCCGCACACAGGCCTCGAGGAAGTCCCGCACCTGCGGGGTCATGGTCCCGAAGGCGATGAGGTCGCGGTCGGTGAACGGGTCGGGGGAGAACTTGCGGATCGTCAGCAGGCTGCCATCGAGCGCGATCGGGGCCACGACGGCGTTGACGCGGGAGCCGTCGGCCAGGCGGGCATCGACCATCGGGCTGGACTCGTCGACGCGGCGGCCGATGCGACCGACGATCTTGTCGATGGTCCGGCGCAGGTGGGCGTCGTCGACGAACTGCGCCTCGACAGCGTGGATGTGCCCGGCCCGCTCGACGAAGATGTGCTCGGGGCCGTTGACCATGATCTCGGTGATCTCGCTGTCGCGCAGCAGCGGCTCCAGCGGCCCGTGGCCGAGGATCTCGTCGGTCACCTCCTGGGCGATCCGCGTCCGGTCCGCTGACGACAGCGGGGTCTGCTCGGCGTCCAGGACGGTCTGCAGGGTGTGCCGCACGCGGACGTCGAGCTCGGCCTGGTCCAGGTGCGGGTCGTAGAGCTGGGGGCCCAGGGAGTCCATCAGCGAGCGGTGGACGCTGGCCTTCACGGCCGCGAACGGGTCCCGGACCGGGAGGGTCACGACCTGTTGCGCCGAGCCACCGGCAGCTCCCGGGCCGACCGGCGCCGGGGGCGCGAGCCGTTCGAGCCGCTCGGCGAGGTTCACCGCAGGACCTTCCGGCGCCGCTGGCGCAGGTCGCGGCGCCGGGGCAGGGGCTGCTGGTCGATCGCCGCTGGGGCGTCGAGCGGAGGCACCGGGGTCCGGGTGACGACGTGCCGCTCGGCCAGGGCCCGCAGGGCCGTGCTGAACTCATGCTTCGGCTCGTCCAGCACCAGGGCCACGCCGCGGTTGACCGAGGCCGGGACGGCCGGGCTGCTCGGCAGCGAGGTGGCGACCGGCGCCCGGATCGCCTTGACCACGTCGGGCACGTGCAGCCCCACCTTGGCGTCCGCCCGGTTGAGCACCACCACCCGCGACTCCTGGGGGTGCCCGAGCAGGTCCAGGGTGTTCAGGGCGAGGCGCAGGTTCTTGACTGCGGGGATGTCCGGGGTGGCCAGCATGATCGCGATGTCGCTGACGTCGAACGCCGCCAGGGTGTGCTCGGTGAACGCCGGCGGGGTGTCCACGATGACGTAGTCGTAGGAGCGCCGGGCGACCTGCAGCAGCTCGGAGGTCGTCGTCGCGGGGACCCGGTCGGCGTCCGCGGGGCTGCTCGGGGCGCAGATGGCCTCCAGGCCGCTGGCGTGCCGGGTCACCACCGAGGCGATGCCGGCCTGGTCGAGGTGGCCGGACATGGCGATGAGGTCGGCGGCGGAATGCTCCGGGTCGAGCTGCAGGCTGATCGCCACATCGCCGAAGGCCAGGTCGAGGTCGACGATCAGCACCCGCTGGCCCAGGGAGGCGAGGTAGGCGCTGAGGTTCGTCGCGATGGTCGTCTTGCCGCAGCCGCCCTTGGCCGCGAAGACCGTGACGATGGTGCCCTGCCGGGACTGGGGGCCGGCGGTGGAGCTGACCATCCGGCGGGAGACCTCCAGGCTGCGACCGCAGGCCACGGACAGGGCGCTGAGGTCGTCGGCCACGACGACCTCCCGGATGCCCGCGCGCAGCGCCTGGGCCAGGACCGAGATGTCCAGGCGCCGGCGCAGCAGCAGCACCCCGGCCTCGGGCAGCTCCACGCGCAGCCGTTCGGCGAGCTCGCACACGGCGAGCAGGTCGATCTCCGGACCGGCGACGACGAGCGGCTCGCCCGGTGTCGTGGTCAGCGCGCGCCAGACGGCGTGCGCGCCGTCGGCGGCGTGGACCTGCCCGCCGATCGCGTAGTGGTAGGTCTCGGCGGCGGCGGGGTCGGTGCTCCACAGGACGGTCATGAGGGGGCTCCTGGTCAGCGGGGGAAGAGCGTGGCGTTGTCGACCTCGGCGCGGGTGTCGATGCGGCTGTCGACGCCGAGCAGCCCGGCATACAGGGTGCCGGTCTGCACGGCGTGGACGAGCCGCAGCGCGGAGGCGGGGGGTACGGCGACAGTGAGGGGGACCGGACCCGAAGCGCCCCCGGGCGGCGCGGTGCTGCCCGGGGCGAGCACGCTGGCGCCGACGGCGATGACGAGGACGTCGGGCAGCAGCACGCGGGTCGCCCGCTGGCCGGAGGCGGGCTCGTAGGAGTCGTAGAGGACCACGTGGGAGCCGGGCGTGAGGAACGTGGCGACCCTGGCGGGGTCGGCCAGCTGCACCGCGACCGCCACCTGCCCGGCGGGCACGGCGATCGCCTTCTGCGCCAGCGGCATCGCGCCGAAGCGGCTCGCCAGGACGAACTCCCCGGCGGCGATGTCGGTGGTGGCCACGAGGGGGCGGGTCCGGTCGTCGACGGTCTGCAGCGCCCCGGCGGGGACGCCATCGGTCATGACCCGGGTGCGGGTGATCAGGCCCTGGCTGACCGCGTCGGCGGCGGTGGTGCCGGCCGGGACGACCTGCTGGGCGATGTAGACCTCGGTGGTGCTCTGCCCGGCCAGGGCGCGCTGGTCGGCGCCCCGTGCGTAGAGGACCACCGCCACGAAGCCGACGAGGGCGGCGACGACGGCGGCCAGCACGACGATCAGCCGTCGGGCCACGGGCACCTCCTCCAGGGAATTCCCCTACCGGGGGGGAACCGCAGGAAATGTCGCCGCGAAGTGAATTCGGGGTGCATTCTTCGGCGCCGGCAGGGGAATGTTTCGCTTGGCTATGAGAAAGCTGTTGACAATATGGACGATTTCACCCGATATTGGCTTGGTCGGGCAATGGGACGGCGCAGCCCCCGGTCGGGCCGCCGGCAGGGGGTTGACGACCGGCCGGGGGACGTGCGCCTCATGTCCTGGCCTCAGGAGGTGACGGTGACCTTCGAGGACGCGGTGTTGAACAGGGTCGACAGGTTGCCGCCGAGCAGGGTGACGGCGCCGATGATGACGATGGCGATGAGCGCGACCATCAGGCCGTACTCCACGGCGGTGGCGCCGCGGTCGGACTGCAGGGCGAGCTGGAGCTTGACGAGTCGAGCGAGCATGGGGGGTGCCCCTTCCTGGGACGGATGGTCCCGCGGGGAGGTCCGCGATTGAGGAGGACGCTAGGTCTGCCCGCCTCCTCCAAATGACGTGGTTGGACGAGTCCTGACTCAGGTTTGGAAATAGGGGTGGAATAGGGCGGGGAATTCAATTCCCTTTCTTGACCACGCCTTTGCTGACAGTGGTGTCATTCAGTCAAATACGACTCGCGGGATATTGTCCGGAATTGGCACGAATCTGACCTTCGGTCGGGGAGCCCCGGCCGCGCGGCTTACCGATTGGTGTTCTGCGCCGCCGAACCGCGACGATGGGGTCCTCATGAGCCTCGCCGACCGGATCCCGACCCCGCCCGAGCCCGACGCCCTCTTCGACGCCTTCGCCGACTGGGCCGGTGAGCGGGGCCTCGAGCTCTACCCGGCGCAGCAGGAGGCACTGATCGAGCTGGTCAGTGGCGCCAACGTCGTGCTGGCCACGCCGACCGGCTCGGGCAAGAGCCTGGTCGCCACCGGAGCCCACTTCGCGGCCCTGGCCCAGGGGCAGCGCACCTACTACACCGCCCCGATCAAGGCGCTGGTGTCGGAGAAGTTCTTCGCGTTGTGCGAGGTGTTCGGCGCGGCCAACGTCGGCATGCTGACCGGCGACGCCAGCGTCAACGCCCAGGCCCCGATCATCTGCTGCACCGCCGAGGTGCTGGCCAACATCGCGCTGCGCGAGGGGTCGCACGCCGACATCGGCCAGGTCGTCAGGGACGAGTTCCACTTCTACTCCGAGCCCGACCGCGGCTGGGCGTGGCAGGTGCCACTGCTGGAGCTGCCGCGGGCGCAGTTCCTGCTGATGTCGGCGACCCTGGGCGACGTCTCGCGCTTCCAGGACGACCTGACCCGGCGCACCGGACGAGCGACGGCGCTGGTCACCAACACCGAGCGCCCCGTGCCGCTGTCGTTCAGCTACGTGCTGACCCCGCTGCACGAGACGCTCGAGGAGCTGCTCACCACCCACCAGGCGCCGGTCTACGTCGTCCACTTCACCCAGGCGGCGGCGCTGGAGCGGGCCCAGTCGCTGCTCAGCCTCAACGTGTGCACGCGCGAGGAGAAGGACCGCATCGCCGAGCTCATCGGCGGGTTCCGCTTCGCCGCGGGCTTCGGCAAGACGCTGTCCCGCCTGGTGCGCCACGGGATCGGCGTCCACCACGCGGGGATGCTGCCGAAGTACCGTCGCCTCGTCGAGCAGCTCGCGCAGGCCGGCCTCTTGAAGGTCATCTGCGGCACGGACACGCTCGGCGTGGGGATCAACGTGCCGATCCGCACCGTCGTGCTGACCGGCCTGACCAAGTTCGACGGGTCCCGCCAGCGGGTGCTCAAGGCACGGGAGTTCCACCAGATCGCCGGCCGGGCGGGACGCGCCGGCTACGACACCTCGGGCACCGTGGTGGTCCAGGCGCCCGACCACGTCATCGAGAACGAGCGCGCCCTGGCCAAGGCCGGCGACGACCCCAAGAAGCGGCGCAAGGTCCAGCGCAAGAAGCCGCCGGAGGGCACGGTCACCTGGAGCGAGCAGACCTTCGACCGCCTCGTCGCCGCCGACCCGGAGGCGCTGGTCTCGCGCATGCGGGTCAGCCACTCGATGCTGCTCAACGTCATCACCCGCCCCGGCGACCCGTTCGCGGCGATGCGCAAGCTGGTGCGCGACAACCACGCGGAGCGGCCCGGCCAGGCGCGCCTGGCCCGCCGCGCCATCCAGATGTATCGCGCGCTCCTCACCGCCGGGGTCATCGAGCGGATCGACCCGCCCGACGAGACCGGCCGCACCGTGCGCCTGACCGTCGACCTGCAGGCCAACTTCGCGCTCAACCAGCCGCTGTCCACCTTCGCGCTGGCCGCGTTCGAGCTCCTCGACCAGGACTCGCCGACGTTCGCCCTGGACGTGGTCTCGGTGGTCGAGGCCACGCTCGACGACCCGCGCCAGGTGCTGCTGGCCCAGCAGTTCAAGGCCCGCGGCGAGGCCGTGGCGGAGATGAAGGCCGAGGGGATCGAGTACGACGAGCGCCTCGAGCTGCTCGACGAGGTCACCTGGCCCAAGCCGCTGGTGGAGCTGCTGGAGTCGGCGATGGCGATGTACCGCAAGGGCCACCCGTGGGTGTCCGAGGACGCGCTGTCACCGAAGTCGGTGGTGCGCGACATGTTCGAGCGGGCGATGAACTTCACCGAGCTGGTCGGCTACTACGGCCTGGCCCGCTCGGAGGGGGCGGTGCTGCGCTACCTCAGCGACGCCTACAAGGCGCTGCGCCAGACGGTGCCGGACAGCCTCAAGACCGAGGAGCTGACCGACCTCATCGAGTGGCTGGGGGAGACGGTGCGCCAGACCGACTCGAGCCTGCTCGACGAGTGGGAGCAGCTGACCGACGGGTCGCTGGAGCCCGGACAGGCGCCGCGCCCCGGCGAGGTCGGCGACCAGCCGCGCCCGATCACCAAGAACCACAGGGCCTTTCGTGTGCTCGTGCGCAACGCGATGTTCCGACGGGTCGAGCTGGCGGCGTTGCGCCGGTGGATCGACCTCGGCGAGCTCGACGCCGGCTCGGGCTGGGACGCCGACCGCTGGCAGGAGGCGTTGGGGACCTACTACGCCGAGCACGACTCGATCGGCACGGACGGCGATGCCCGCGGGCCGAAGATGTTCCAGGTGGAGGAGCAGCCCGGGCGCTGGCTGGTCCGCCAGGTCGTCGACGACCCCGAGGGCGACCACGACTGGGGGATCACGGCCGAGGTCGACCTCGCCGCCTCCGACGAGCTCGGCGAGGCGGTCATCCACCTCACCGGCTTCGAGCCGCTCTGACCCTCGTCTTCTTCCCACCGGACACGGCTTGGCCCGCGTTTGAGGGCCTTGGAGCCCTGGAAACGCGGGTCAAGCCGTGTTCGGTCGAGGGGTTGTCGCGCCCGGTCGGGGTGCGAGCGCCGAGGGCGGGTGAGGGTTACTCGCGCTCGGCGGCGGTCGGCTCGAGCTCGTCGTGCAGGTGCGCCTTCAGCGCACGGTCGGGCCGGGCGATGACGAAGTAGATGCCGCCGACAAGGGCGATCCCCACCATGACCACGAACGTGATCCAGTCGTAGTTGAAGAACGCCCGTGGGCTGGACAGCCCCGTCGGCGCCACGATGTTGATGAGCATCACCACCAGGTACGCCAGCGCCAGCCAGCTGACCAGCCAGCCCCACCGCCCGAGCCGGAACGCGCCCTCGGGGACCCAACCCCGGGCCCGGGCGATCATCGACCCGATGACGGTCAGCATGAACGACAGGTAGATGCCGGAGACGCCGAACGACACCAGCACGAAGAGGGCGTTGATCCCCTTGGGGTAGGTGAACCAGAGGATCTTGACGTCCGAGGACGGGTTGATGTTGACCATCAGGGAGAACGCGATCGGGACGATGGCGCCGATGATGATCGCGTTGACCGGCGTGTGGAAGCGCGGAGAGATGTGGCCCACCCACTTGTGAGCCGGCACCGCGCCGTCGCGGGCGAAGGAGAACGCCAGCCGGGCGCCGGCGCCCTGGACCGCGGTGCCGCAGGAGAAGAACGCGATGATGACCATCACGAGGAAGAAGTCCTGCAGCCACTGCGGCAGCTCGCTGAGGATGCCGGGGACGCCACCGCCGGCGAACACCGAGGCATACCCCTTGGCGCTGCTCGGGGTGGCCAGGATGAGACCGGCGACCAGGACGAACGAGGCGACCCCGCCGTAGACGAGGGCCGAGCGCATCGCGCGCGGCACCTGGCGGGAGGCGTCCTTGGTCTCCTCGGCGATGTCACCGGCGGACTCGAAGCCGTAGAAGATGTAGACGTGGGCGAGGATCGCCACCAGGGCGGCGCCGGTCAGCCAGTTGCCGTGGAAGTTCATGCCGAGCGGGTTGGTCGGGCCGTACTGCGCGCCGGCGGTCTGGAACAGGAACCCGAAGCCGTGGTGGAAGCCCACGACGGCCAGGGCGATGGCGACGCCGAACGTGCCGATCGTCTCGACGTAGACACCCAGCGCGGTCACCCGGCTCATCAGCTTGGCGCCGACGGCGTTCATCGTGGTCTGGATGAGGATGAGGACGATGGTGATGACGAGGATCGTCGTGCTGTTCGTCGGGTCCATCTTGGTGCCGAACCACTGGTCCGACAGGGCGGTCACGTAGCCCACCACGCCGGTGTCGACGCTGGCGACAGTGACGAGCAGGGCCATGCCGTAGAGCCAGCCCACCCACCACCCGTATCCCGCGCTGACCGAGTACTTGCCGTACTGGTAGATCGCCCCGGCCACCGGGTAGTGGCTGCCGAGCTCGCCGAACACCAGCGCCACCATGAGCATCCCGAGCACGACCAGCGGCATCAGCCACAGGTAGCGCGGCCCGGCGGAGCCGAGCCCGAGGACGAACAGGGAGTACACCCCGACCATCGGCGAGAGGTAGGAGAACGCGACGCTGAAGTTGTCGAACAGGCTCAGCACCCGCGAGAGCTCCTGCGTGTAGCCCAGGTTCTGCAGACGCTCGGCGTCAGCGTCGGGCTGGCCCTGGGGGTTGTTCATGACCTCGCTCATCCCGCGCTCCTTCGTCGCGACCGGCCCCCGCGATCCGAGCGTCTGCCCGTGCGGGTCGGCCCACCTCACCCACAAGTACTACGCGCGGGGGCGGCGCGCTCGTCCAAGCCGGGAATTGGGGTGGCCACCGGCACCACGCAGCGGGCCCGTCCCGATGCCACCGGCGTCGGGGCGGGTCCGCTGCGTGGTGCCAGCTGGTCCACCACCGCTCCACGGCTTGGACGAGCGCTCCACAACCCACGTAGTACTTGTGGGTGAGGTGGGCTGGCCCGCACGGGCAGACGCTCGGATCGCGG
>NZ_JBTCWL010000024.1:0-49411 GCF_054325275.1 Oryzihumus sp. | reverse complement strand
GGGATGGACCGGGCCGAGCGGGCGATCGACGAGGGCGCGGCGACCGAGGTCGTCGCGCGCTGGGTCGCGGCCACCCGCGACTGACCGTCGTACCTGGCGTCCGCACCGACCTGGGCGACGGGCGTACGCCACCGACCTACGCGACCGGCTTGCACGACCGACCTGCGCGACCGGCTTGCACGACCGACCTGCGCGACCCTCGCGGCGCCTCGCCCGCCGTCGTGCCTCGCGTGCCCGGCTCAGGCGTCGTCGAGGCCGAGGCTGAACGCTGCCTCGAGGTCGTGCCGGGAGTAGGTGCGGAACGCGATGTGCGTCTGGGTGCCGAGGACGCCCTGGACCTTGTTGAGCCGGTCGGCGATCACGTCGGCGAACTGCTCGTGCTGCTGCACACGGACCATGGCGATGAGGTCGACGTCCCCGGTGACGGAGTAGACCTCGCTCACGCCGTCGATCTCGGCGATGGCGGCGGCGACCTCGGGGATCCGGTCGACCTCGGCGTTGATCAGCACGATGGCGGAAATCACGGTGACACCCTAGCCCGCGGCGGACATCACCGCGGCCGGCGGCTGGTGCCGCAGCCCCGGACCGCCGGGCTCGTCGAACGGCACGACGTCGCGCGCGGCGGCGGCCAGCGGCTCGAGCCGGGCCCGGGCGGCGCCGGCGCCATGGGTTGGGCAGGTCCACTCGCCCTCGATGCTGACGATGCGCACCCCGGGCGACTCCAGCCAGCGCAGGACCTTCTCGGTCTCCTCCGGGTAGGCGGCGGGCGCCGGTGCGGGCCCGGGGGAGACGATCTCGGCGCTGGCCCTGAGTGCCTCGATGTAGGGCATCGGGTCGGCGCCGCGCGGGCTCACGGCCGTGCCGGCAAGCCGCCCGTGACGAACGCAGATGATCTCCCAGCCGCCGGCCTCCGCGCGGCGGGCGGCGACGACCTCGGCGCTGCGGGCCAGCGGCGCGATGCGCTGGGCCCGGGCGGCGGCCCGGACCAGGTGCAGCATCCGGTCTCGCACCTCCCCGGCATCTTCGAACCGCTCCTGGCTGGCCAGCACGTCCATGCGACGGTGCAGGGCGGCCACGACCTCGCGCGCGTCGCCGCCGATGACACTGGCCACGCGCTCGACGACCTGGGCGTAGGACTCGACGTCCTGGGCGCCGGTGCACGGGGCGCCGCAGCGGCCCATCTCGGAGAGCGCGCAGCCCGAGGAGGTGCCCCGCAGGCTGAGCCGCTTGGTGCACTGCCGCAGCGGCACGACCTCGTGGACCGCGGCGATCGCCGCCTCGGCGGCATGGCGCGAGGAGAAGGGCCCGACGTAGCGGGCCCCGTCGTCGCGCACCTCGCGCACGATGCTCAACCGGGGGAACGGCTCCACGGTCAGCTTGACCCACGGCGCGCGCTCGGGGTGGCGGGAGCGGCGGTTGTAGCGCGGCTTGTGCTCGGCGATGAGCCGCAGCTCGCGCACCTCGGCCTCCAGCGGCGTCTGGCACACCACCGGGGTGACGCTCTCGGCGATGCCGACCATCTCGGCCATGCGCGTGCGCTGCTCCGAGGCGGTGAAGTAGGTGCGCACCCGGGTGCGGATGTCGCGGGAGGTGCCGACGTAGAGCACCCGCCCCTTGCCGTCCTTGAACAGGTAGACCCCCGGGGAGTGCGGCAGGCCCTCGGCGAGGTGCCGCTTGCGCCGCTGCGCCGCGGACACCCGCGAGGAGAAGCTGCTCAGCTCCTCCAGGGTCAGCACCCCGAGGTTGCCGACCCGGGCGAGCAGGCCGTGCAGCACGTCGACCGTGGCCCGGGCGTCGTGCAGCGCCCGGTGGTCGGGGGTGGTGGCGGCGCCGAACAGCCGCGCCAGGGTGCCGAGCTTGCGGTCGCGTGCCTCGTCCTTGGTGACCAGCTGCCGCGCCAGGTGGGCGGTGTCGACGACGCGGAAGCCGGGCCACTCGTGGCCGGTCAGCGCCGCTGCGGCCTTGAGGAAGGACACGTCGAACGGAGCGTTGTGGGCGACGAGCACGCTGCCGCGGGCGAACTCGAGGAACGCAGGGATGGCCGTGTCGATGCGCGGGGAGTCGGCGACCATGCGGTCGGTGATGCCGGTGAGCAGGGAGATGAACGCCGGGATCGGCTCGCCGGGGTTGACCAGCGTCTGGAACTCCCCGAGCACCTCGCCGGCGCGGACCTTGACCGCGCCGATCTCGGTGATGTGCGCGCCGGCGGGGCTGCCACCGGTGGTCTCGAGGTCGACCACGACGAACGTCACCCCCGCCAAGGGGGTGCCGAGCTCGTCGAGTGTGCCCTGGACGCCCTGCATGGCAAGGACCGTATGCCGTGCCGCCGACAGGCCGTCGCGCGGCACGCGGTGACGGGGACCCGGCGCAGGTCGTGGCCCCACGGGCAGGGGCTGTCAGACCGGGCTCCTAGCGTGCTGGGCACGGGCAGGTCCGACCCTCGGGCCGCCGACCAGTGCAGGGAGGAGGCCAGCGATGATCGTCGACTGTGACACCTGTCCCGTCCGGGGCAGCCAGTGCGCCGACTGCGTCGTGACGGCCCTCACGGCCCCGTTGTCCGCCGACATGCCGCTGGACCGACAGGAGCAACGAGCGGTCTCCGCGCTCGTCGCCGCGGGTCTGGTCCGTGCCGACCGGGTGGCCGGGCTGCGGGCGCGGCGGGAGCCGTGGACAGGGGCACGGGCGGCGGTCTGACCGCGCACATCCGCGCCGCCTAGAGTGACGCCCGTGACCCGGGCCCCACGCTGGAGGACAGCGACGTACCTGACGCTGGCGGTCCTCCTCCTGGCGGCCGTCAGCGCCGTTGGTGTGTTCGCGACCGGGCTCGTGCAGCTGCCCGTCACCGCCGCGCGGCCGGCGGTGACCCGGTCCTCGACCGCCAACGCCGCGGCGCCGGCGTCGGTGGACGCCGACGCGGGCCGGGTGCAGGCGCTGCGTGACCTGCTGGACCAGCGGGCGGCCGCGGTCTCCGCCCGCAGCAAGGCGCGCTGGATGGCCACGGTCGACGACCCGCGCTCGGCCTTCGGCAGGCGGCAGGCCCAGGTCTTCGACAACCTCATGCGCCTGCCGCTGTCGCGCTTCCGGTTCGCCGACCCCGGCAACCAGCCGGCGCTGTCGCCCACCGGTGGGGCCAGGCTCGGTCCGGGGGCGTGGGTGGCCAAGGTCCAGGGGGAGTGGGAGCTCACCGGCTACGACCGCGGGCCGCGCACCTACGACGTCTTCCTGACCGTCGTGCACCGCGCCGCAGGGTGGCGGCTGGCCGACGACCGGGACGGTGGCACCCAGCTGCAGGTGTGGGACCTGCCCGGGATGCGGGTGCTGCGCGGTGCCACCTCGATCGTCATCGGCAACGCCCCGTCCGCCCGCATGGACGCCTACCGCGCGCAGGCCGACGGGGGAGTGGCCCGGGTCAACGCCTTCTGGGGCACCGGGTGGGCCCGACGGGTCGTCCTGGTCACCCCGTCGACACCGGCCGAGTTCGCGGCGCTGCTCAACCGTGAGCGCACCGGGCTGGACCAGGTGGCGGCGGTGACCGAGGGGCCGATCACCCGCGGGGAGCCGGCCCACGCGGACCGTGTGGTGGTCAACCCCGCGGCGTGGAACCGGCTGGCCGCCCTGGGGCGCCGGGTCGTGATCACCCACGAGCTGACCCACGTGGCGATCCGGTCGACCACCACCGGTCAGGTCCCGATCTGGCTGTCCGAGGGGACGGCCGACTACGTCGGCTACTCGGGCCTGGGCCTGCCGCGTCAGCGGGTCGCCGCCGAGCTGCTGACGCGGGTCCGGCAGGGCAAGGGCCCGACCCGCCTGCCGACGGCGGCCGACTTCGACCCGACGCGCAGCACGATCGCCCCCAGCTACTCGGCGGCGTGGCTGGCGTGCACGCGCATCGCCGACACGTGGGGGCAGGCCCGCCTGGTCGCGTTCTACCGCGCCGTGGCCCGCGCCACCGCCGGCGGCCGGGACCCTGACGCCGCGGCTGCCTCCGCCTTCCAGACCGTGCTCGCCACCACCGAGCAGCGGTTCACCCAGGACTGGCAGTCCTACCTGCGTGAGCTGGCCGCCGCATGAGCCGCCGCGCCCTCGCCGGCGGGGCTCTGACGGGCCTGGCGCTGCTGGGGGTGGGCGTCGCCGTGCTCACCCCCTGGCACCCCCTCGGCGCGGACGTGTCCGTGCGACCCGACGTCGCGAGCGCGTTCACCCCCGCGGAGGTGCAGCGCGCCGCGGCCTTCCGCACTGACCTCGGCGTCTGGCCCTATGTCGCGCTGATCCTGTCGGTGGCCGTCCCGTGGGTGGTGTTCGCGGTGCTGCTGCGCCGGCGTGACCGGAGCGCTCCCTCGGCGCCGCCGCGCCGGGCCTGGCCGGTGGTCGTGGCCACCGCCATCGTGGTGCTGGCGCTGCAGTGGCTGGTGGGCCTGCCCTCGGGCATCCACTCCGAGCAGGTGCTCCGCGACTACCACCTCTCGACGCAGACCTGGGCCGGGTGGCTGCGTGACGAGGCGGTCGGCTGGACGATGAACGCGGCGCTGACGGCCCTCGGCCTGCTCGTGGTCTGGTGGGTGGTGCGCCGCGCGCCGCGGCGCTGGCCGTGGCTGCTGGCCGCGGGCGCCGCCGTGGTGACCGTGCTGGGGTCGGTGCTGTACCCGCTCGTGGTCGAGCCGGCATACAACCACTTCACCCCGCTGCCCGACAGCGCGCTGACCCGATCGATCTCGGCGCTCGCCGCGCGAGACGGCATCGCCCACGTGCGCGTCGTCGTCTCCGATGCCAGCGCCCGGACCACCGGCGAGAACGCCCACGTCTCCGGCCTCGGCTCGACCCGCTGGGTCGTCCTGGACGACACCACGCTGTCCCGGGCCAGGCAGGACCCCGCCGCGGTGCTGGCGGTGGTCGCCCACGAGTTCGGCCACGTCAAGGCCCAGGACGTGCTCGTCGGCACGCTGCTCGGCGCCGTGGGCGCGGCCACCGGGGTGCTGGCGCTGGGGTGGCTGCTGACCGGTGCCCGCGCCAGGCGCTGGCTCGACCCACACGCTACCGGGCGGCGCTCAGTGGCCCGGGGCACCGCGCTCCTGCTCGCGGTCGTGGCCACCGCGCCGTGGCTCGGGGCGCCGGTGACCAACCTGGTCAGCCGTCAGCTCGAGGCTCGCGCCGACGTGCACTCCCTCGACCTGACCCGAGACGTGCCGGCGTTCGAGCGGATGCAGCACGATCTGGCCGTGACCAACCTCAGCCGGCTCGAGCCGACCTGGTGGCAGACGGCGCTGTTCGCCACCCACCCCGACCCCGCGTGGCGCATCGCCCAGGCCCGGGCATGGGAGCGGCTGCGCCACTAGGGTGCAGGGCCATGCCCACTCCCGCTGACGACGCCGACACCGCAGACACCGCCGTGGACGTCGAGGTGGTCCATCGCCGCGCCGTGCGCGTCGTGCTGCTCGACGAGCGCGACCACGTCCTCATGATCCACGGCTGCGACCCGCGCAACCCGCAGCGCACCTACTGGTACTCCCTCGGCGGCGGCGTCGAGGAGGGCGAGGACGTGCGCGAGGCAGCCGTCCGCGAGGTGTGGGAGGAGACCGGACTGCGGCTGCCGCCGGAGGAGCTCGTCGGACCGCTGCGCGAGGACTTCGTCGTCTTCCCCTTCGATGGCAGGCAGATCCACCAGCAGCAGGTGTTCTTCGGTGCCCGGACCACGCGCTTCGAGGCCGCGCCGGCGGCGTTCGAGGAGCTCGAGGAGCGCTCGACCATCACCATCGACTGGCTGCCGGGACGTGCGCTGGGTCAGGTCGCCGAGACGGTCTTCCCCGAGTTCCTGGCCGAGCTGGTCGAGGACCTCGTGGCCAGGGAGGCCGCCACCAGCGCCCCCACCAGCCAGAACTGGTTGTAGAACGCCTGCTTGTTGACCAGGTTGGCGACCAGCAGCATCAGCGCCAGCCAGCGCAGCAGCTCGGGCAGGTCGGGCTGGCGCCGCCACACGGTCCACATCACCGCTGCGAGCGTGCCGAACACCACCAGGCCGGTCAGGGCGAACGGCAGGGTGACCCCGAACTCGTTGAGCGCCAAGAGGTAGAGGGTGTTGGCGAACTTGATCGGGTGGAAGGTCACGAGCAGCGAGATCGTGTCGTGGACGAAGTCGGACGGGCCGGCGAGGAACCACGGGGCGATGAGGATCCCGGTCAGCGCGCCGGTGGCCACGCTGCGCTTCCAGCCGAACGGGCGCCACACGAGCAGGATCGGCAGCAGCAGCGCCAGGTGCTGCTTGCTGGCACAGGCCAGCGCCAGCGGCACGACGGCCCACCACGGGTGGCCCCGGCGCACCAGCACCGCCCACCACAGGATCCCGGCCAGCAGCAGCGGCTCGGTCCACGCCTGGTCGACCTGGGTGAGCGTGCCGGGGGCGAGCAGCAGCAGTGCCACCAGCGGCCCGGCGGCCCACAGCGCCCGTCGGCCGGCGAGGGTGCCCCGGCCCAGGGCCAGCATCCCCGCCGCCGCCACGAGGGTCCAGAACACCAGCGCCCAGCGCACGTCGCCGGCCAGCCACCGGCCGGGAGCCAGGAGCACCGCGGTCCACGGCAGGTAGGTGAACGCGTCCTTGATGCCCGGTGACCCGGTCCAGGTCATCGCGTACATGTTCTGACCGTGCGCCAGGCCGTCGCTGGCCTGCTGCAGGGTCACCCACACGTCGATCCGCGGCGCGGGGTCGTTCACGATGGCGATCACCGACCCGACCAGGTACGCCGTGACGGCGGCTCCCAGCGTCTGTGGTCCGGTGGCCGTGCCCGGCCGCTGCACGAGCACCGCGCACACGACCGCGCCGACGATGAACGCCCCGAGGGCCCAGCGCCGGCCGCCGGGGGACAGGTAGCTGAACAGCGGCACGTACGCGGTCACGAGGGCAGAGCCCAGCAACGCCAACGAGATCGAGCGCTGGGTCGCGGCCGGGACCGCCGGTCGGCGCCACAGCCAGGCGGCCAGCGCGAGCGTGACCAGCGTCAGGGTCACCACGATCGCGACCTTGAACCGGACCACGCTCCACTGCAGGACGGCGAAGTACGCCACCCAGGCCAGCGCCACGGCATACGGCAGGGACCGGGCGGCCCCGGTGCGGGAGAGCATGCCTAGACCGTAGAGGTCACTCCCGTGCGCCGGAGTAGAGGGCCTCGACCTGGTCGCCGAAGTCCTTCATGACGATGTTGCGCTTGAGCTTCAGCGACGGGGTGAGGTAGCCGTTCTCCTCGGTGAAGTCGCCCGGCAGCACGGTGAACTTGCGGATGGACTCCGCCTTGGAGACCGCCTTGTTGGCGCTGTCGACGGCGCGCTGGATCTCGGCGCGGATCGTCTCGTTCGCGGGGGCGTCCTCCATGGACAGGCCCTCGAGACCGTTGTTCTTCGCCCACTGCGGCAGCATCTCGGCGTCGAGGGTGATCAGTGCCGCGATGAACGGCTTCTGGTCGCCGACGACGATGCACTGCGAGATGAGCGGATGGGCGCGCAGCCGGTCCTCGAGCACCGCCGGGGCGACGTTCTTGCCGCCGGCGGTGACGAGCAGCTCCTTCTTGCGGCCGGTGATCTTGAGGAAGCCGTCGTCGTCGAGCTCGCCGATGTCGCCGGTGTGGAACCAGCGGTCCTGCAGCGCCTCGGCCGTGGCCTGCCCGTTGTTGTGGTAGCCGGCGAAGACGTTGATGCCCTTGACGAGCACCTCGCCGTCGTCGGCGATGCGGATCGAGATACCGGGCAGCGGGGCGCCGACGGTGCCGATCTTGATCAGCTCGGGGGTGTTGACGGTGGCCGGGGCCGTGGTCTCGGTCAGCCCGTAGCCCTCGAGGACGGTCAGCCCGATGCCGCGGTAGAAGTGGCCGAGGCGGGTGCCGAGCGGCGCGCCGCCCGACACGGCATACAGGACCTTGCCGCCCATGGCGGCCCGCAGCTTGCTGTAGACGAGCCGGTCGAAGACGAAGTGCTGCAGCCGCAGGCCGATGCCGGGGCCGCCCTCGTCCTGGGCCTTGCTCCACGCGACCGCGGCCTCGGCGGCGGCGTGGAAGATCCTGCCCTTGCCCTCGGCGGTGGCCTTCTGCTCGGAGGAGTTGTAGATCTTCTCGAAGACGCGGGGCACGGAGAGGATGAACGTCGGCTGGAACGTGCCGAAGTCCGCCAGCAGGTTCTTGATGTCGGCCGAGTGCCCCATGCGGGCGCCGGAGGCGACGCACAGCACCTCGATGAACCGGGCGAAGACGTGGGCCAGCGGCAGGAACAGCAGCGTCGAGGCGCCCTCGACGGCCACGACCGAGCCGAGCCGCTCGACGGTGTTCTCCGCCAGCGCCATGAAGTTGTCGTGGGTGAGCTGGCAGCCCTTGGGGCGGCCGGTGGTGCCCGAGGTGTAGATGATGGTGGCAGTGTCGGCCCGGTTGACCTTCGCACGGCGCGCGTCGAGGTCGGCGCTGGTGACCGACTCACCCTGGCGGGCGAGGGTGTCGAGGTCGCCGGCGTCGATCTGCCAGACATGGGCCAGCGAGGGCAGCTGGTCGCGCACCTCGGTGAGGGTGGCCGCGTGGGCCGGGGTCTCCAGGATGATGCCGGTGGCCCCGGAGTCGGACAGGATCCAGTTCACCTGCTCGGGGGAGGAGGTCTCGTAGATCGGGACGGCCACGGCGCCGGCGGTCCACACGGCGAAGTCGGACAGGGTCCACTCGTAGCGGGTCTTGCTCATGATCGCGACGCGGTCGCCGACGCCGATGCCGGCGGCCATGAGGCCCTTGGCCAGGGCCCGCACCTCGCGCAGGAAGCGCTCGTTGCTGACATCCACCCAGGCGTCGCCCTCGCGCCGGGAGAACGCGATCGCCCCCGGGCGCTCCGCGCCGTTGCGCGCCGGGAGGTCCGAGAGGTTGCCCTCCGTCCGAGCCGGGACGAGCGGGGGTACGGCGATGTCCTTCACGCGGCCTCCTCAGCCAAAGTCTCAAGCACGCACCGGCACCTTACCGACCGGTCACTTCGGTCGCCCCATCGTGAATGTCACACTTGTGCGGCGATGCTCCTCACCGATATCCCCCTGCTGCGTTCCGCGGTGCGTGCCTGCCCCGTCGACATCGTCGACGAGACCTACATCCACGTCCCGCCGGAGGCGCTCTCGGCGCTCGTCGCCGACTCCGTGAACCACCGGCAGTGGTGGCCGCACCTGTCCCTGCACACCACCCGCGACCGGGGGGTCAAGGGACAGCGGTGGGCCGTCGTCGGGCGGATCACCGGGACGATGGAGATCTGGCTCGAGCCGTTCCGTGACGGGGTGATCCTCCACCACTACGTGCGCGGCCACGCGACCGGGTGGCGCCGCCGCTCGGAGGCTGGCCGGCACACGCTGCGCTGGAAGCGCGTGGTGACGAGGCTCAAGGACTCCCTGGAGGGGCGGGCGCTGTAGCCTTCGGGCCATGGCCGAGCGCACTGAGTCCAGCATCGACATCGCCGCCACGCCGGGCGCGGTCCTCGACGTCATCGCCGACTTCGACAGCTACCCCTCCTGGGCCGGTGAGGTGAAGAAGGTCGCCGTGCTGTCCGAGGACGGCGACGGCTGGGCCGACCAGGTCGAGTTCACCCTCGATGCCGGGGCCATCAAGGACACCTACGTCCTCGACTACGACTGGGACGTCACCGAGGACGGCACCGGCGTGGTGTCGTGGTCGCTGGTGACCGCCCAGGTGCTCAAGGCCATGAACGGCTCCTACACCCTGCACAGTGACGGGAACGGCACGACCGTGACCTACCGCCTGGCCGTGGACGTCAAGATCCCCATGCTGGGCATGCTCAAGCGCAAGGCCGAGAAGGTCATCATCGACACCGCGCTCAAGGAGCTCAAGAAGCGCGTCGAGTCGTAGCCGGCCATGCGCGTCCTCCTTTTCACCGGCAAGGGCGGTGTCGGCAAGACGACCACGGCGGCCGCGACCGCGGTGCACGCCGCCCGACAGGGCATCAAGACCCTCGTCATGTCCACCGACGCGGCGCACTCCCTCGGCGACGCCCTCGACGTGGACCTGACCCCGCGGGAGTCCTCCGGCGAGTGCCTCGTCGAGGTCGAGCCGGGCCTGGCCGCCCTGCAGGTCAGCGCCCCGCACGCCATGCGCCGCTCGTGGCGCTCGGTGCAGGACTACCTGCTCGGGGTGCTCGCCACGGTCGGGGTCGACGCCGTCGTGGCCGAGGAGCTGACCTCCCTGCCGGGTGCCGAGGAGGTCGTCGCGCTGCTCGAGCTGCGCGCGCAGGTCGAGTCCGGGCGCTTCGACCTGGTCGTCGTCGACTGCGCCCCGACTGCCGAGGCGCTGCGCCTGCTCGCCCTGCCGGAGGCCCTGTCCTGGCACCTCGAGCGGCTGCTGCCGGCCCAGCGCGGGCTGCTGCGCTCGCTGCGCCCGGCCGCCGCGGCCGCGGCCGGGCTCCCCGTGCCCGGGGCGGACGTGGTCGGTGCCGTCGGCCGGTGGCTGCAGCACCTGCGCGACGTGCAGGACATCCTGCGCGCCGCGACCACGAGCGTCCGGCTGGTGACGACCCCCGAGCGGGTCGTCATCGCCGAGTCCCGCCGCACCCTGACGTCGCTGTCCCTCTACGGCTTCACCGTCGACCAGGTCGTGGTCAACCGGGTCTTCCCCCAGACGGCCGGGGACGCCGACCCGTGGCGCGCCTCGTGGAACCGCGCCCAGGAGCGGGGCCTGGCGGAGGTGCGCGAGTCGTTCGAGCCGCTGCCGGTGGTGGTCACCCCTTACCTGGCCGAGGAGCCCATCGGCGTCGACGCGCTGGCCGACCTGGCGCTGGCGCGGCAGGGCGACCCCGGTGCCGCGTCCGCCGAGTCGCTGCTGGCGCCGGCCGCACACCGGGGGATGAGCCTGGACCGCGACGGCACGGCATACGTCCTGCGTCTTCCCCTGCCCCTGGTGACCGCGGCCGAGGTGGACCTCAAGCGGCGCGGAGACGAGCTGCTGGTCGCCGTCAGCGACCACCGCCGGGTGCTGTCCCTGCCCAGCGTGTTGCGTCGCTGCGTCGTGACCGGCGCCGGCGTGCGCGACGGGGCGCTGCACGTGCGGTTCGTGCCCGACGAGAAGGTGTGGCCCCAGCAATGACCGACCCGAGCACCGGCCGCGAGCAGGCGGCACCCCCCGTGGGCAGCGTCGCCGAGGAGGCGGCGCGCCTCGTGGAGGCGTTCGCCGCGTGGTCGGGCACGCACGCCGCAGCCGGCCGTGCGGCCGGCGAGGACGACGAGCCGGGCGATGACGAGCCGTATGCCGGCCGTGTCCGCCGGGGGGATGCGAGCGGGAGCGCGCAGGGCGAGGGCGCGGCTGACGCCGCCGGCGAGGGGCGGCAGTGCCCGACCTGTGGCGCGCAGGCCGGGGTCGGCAAGGCGGCCTCGTGCGGGGTGTGCCCGATCTGCCAGGGCATCGCCTGGCTGCGCACGGTCCGGCCGGAGACGCTGGACCGCCTGGCCGACCTGGCCGGTGCGCTCACGGACACGCTGCGTGAGGTGGCCCGCGACGCTGCCCGGGGCCGCCCGCAGGGTGGGACGACGGGCGGTGCCCACCACGCTGGCGCTAGCGTCCAGGACATCCCCGTTGCGGACGACGACATCATCGAGAAGAGGGCTGGGCAGTGAGCGCCACCATCGGGCTGGACATCGGCGGCACCAAGATCGCGGGCGGCCTGGTGTCCCCGACCGGCACGATCCTCGCGCGGGGGCGGCGCGTCACCCCGGCGCACGACCCCGACCGGATCGCGGTGGAGGTGGCCGACCTCGTCCGTGAGCTCTCGGACGGCGCCGACGTCAGCGGTGTGGGCGTGGCGTGCGCCGGCTTCATCGACGCCACCGGCTCGACCGTGCTGTTCGCCCCGAACCTCGCCTGGCGGGACGAGCCGCTCAAGCGCCGGCTCCAGGCCACCATCGACCTGCCGGTCATCATCGACAACGACGCCAACGCCGCCGCGTGGGGCGAGTTCCGGTTCGGCGCCGCCCGCGACGTGGACGACATGGTGCTGATCACCGTCGGCACGGGCATCGGCGGTGGCGTGGTCACCGGCGGCCACCTGCTGCGGGGGGCCTACGGCATCGCCGCCGAGCTCGGCCACATGCGCGTCGTGCCCGACGGCATCCGCTGCGGCTGCGGCAACCGCGGCTGCTGGGAGATGTACGCCAGCGGTAACGCCCTCGTCCGCGAGGCGCGCGAGCTGGTCCGCTCCGGCACCCCGCACGCCGCCCGGCTGTCCGAGCTGTGCGCCGCAGACCCGGACAAGCTCTCCGGCCACGACATCACCTCGGCCGCCGCGCAGGGCGACCCGGCTGCCGTGGAGCTGCTCGCCGACCTCGGCCGCTGGATCGGTGAGGGCGCCGCGTCCGTCACCGCGATCCTGGACCCCGAGCTGATCGTGCTCGGCGGGGGTGTCGCCGACGCCGGGGCACTGTTGCTCGACCCGGCCCAGGCGGCGTTCCGGCGCCAGCTCACCGGCCGCGGCCACCGCCCCGAGGCGCGGTTCGCGGTGGCCAGCCTGGGCAACGACGCCGGGATCATCGGCGCCGCAGCGCTCGTCGCGGAAGCCGTGGGGTGAGCGCCCCGCTGGCGATCGGCGTCGACATCGGCGGCACCAAGGTCGCCGGTGGGGTCGTCGACGCCGACGGTGTGGTGCTGCAGCGAGCCCGGCGGGTCACGCCGCACCGCTCCACCGCGCCGGCCGTCGTCGAGGACACGATCGTCGAGGTGGTCGAGGAGCTCACCGCAGCGGCGGGCGGGCACGAGGCCGTGTGCGCCGTCGGCATCGGCGCCGCCGGGTTCGTCTCGGCCGACCGCGCGACGGTGGTGTTCGCCCCGCACCTGTCGTGGCGGCAGGAGCCGCTGCGGCAGGCACTGCAGGCCCGGGTGGCGCACCCGATCTTCGTCGACAACGACGCCAACACCGCAGCCTGGGCGGAGTGGCGCTTCGGTGCCGGCCAGGGCGAGACGCACCTGATGATGGTCACGCTCGGCACCGGCATCGGCGGGGCGATCCTGGTCGACGGTCACGTCCAGCGAGGGCGCTTCGGCATCGCCGGGGAGTTCGGCCACATGCAGGTCGTGCCCGGCGGCCACCGCTGCGAGTGCGGCAACCGCGGCTGCTGGGAGCAGTACGCCAGCGGCAACGCCCTCGTTCGGGAGGCCCGCTCGCTCGCGACGGCGCAGTCCCCGCTGGCGACCGACCTGCTGGCGCGGGTGGGTGGCCGGCCGGCCGACCTCACGGGTCCGGTCATCACCGACGCCGCCCGTGAGGGCGACCCCACCTCCCGCGAGCTGCTCGCCGAGATCGGGACCTGGCTGGGGGTCGGCATCGCCAACCTCGCCGCCGCGTTCGACCCGGGCACCTTCGTCATCGGCGGCGGCGTCAGCGCCGCCGGCGACCTGCTGCTGGCCCCCGCGCGGGAGGCTTTCCGGCGCACCCTGACCGGCCGCGGATACCGGCCCGAGGCGCGCATCGTGGCGGCCCGGCTGGGCAACGAGGCCGGGCTGATCGGTGCCGCCGACCTGGCCCGGGCCGAGGTAGAGGGGCTGGCGTGACCCGCGCGGCCCTGCGGGTCGCGACCTGGAACGTGCACGACCTCAAGGACGACGTCGAGGCTGCCGTGCGCGTGGTGCGGGCGGTCGACCCGGACGTGCTCTGCCTGCAGGAGGTGCCCCGGCGCCCGTTCTCGGGGCGTCGCGTCGCCGGCTTCGCGCAGCGGTGCGGGCTGTCCTTCGCCGGCCGGCACCGGGGCAGTGGTGGCACGACCGTCCTGACCCGGGCGTCGCTGGACCTGCACGACAGCAGGCACGAGGGCCTGCCCGTGGCACCGCTGCAGCGTGAGCGCGGGTATGCCGTGGCCCAGGTCGCGCTGCCCGGTCACCGCCCGCTCACCGTGGCCAGCATCCACCTCGGCCTCGACCCGGTGGAGCGGGAGCACCACCTGCTGCAGGTGCTCTCGGACGTCGGGCCCTCCGAGGCGCTGGTCGTGGCCGGCGACCTCAACGAGGTCTCCACCGGCCGGGCGTGGAGAGCCCTGGCCTCCCGGCTGCCGCAGGTGTCGCCGGACCGGCCGACCTTCTCGGCACGGCACCCGCGGATGGCGATCGACGCGGTGTTCGCCTCGTTGCCGGCGCTCCCGGACGACCCCGTCCCGGCGCCGGACCCGCCCGACCTCATCCGCGCAAGCGACCATCTGCCGATGTGGGCCGACCTCGATGTCAGCCGGCTCGCCACCGTCCGCCGCGACTGACCCGGGGTCAGAGGCGGGCGCCGTCGTCGCCGTCGTCCTCGTCGCGGTGCCGCGGCAGACGCGAGACCAGGAGGGCGAAGCCGCCGACGGTCATGCTGATCGCGAGCAGCAGCCACAGGCTGTCGGCGCTGCGGTCGAACAGGATCAGGTAGAGCAGGAGCATCGGGCCGCCGGTGAGGCCGATGAGGATGCCCCAGAACTGCAGGTC
This sequence comes from Oryzihumus sp., assembly GCF_054325275.1. NCBI lineage: Bacteria > Bacillati > Actinomycetota > Actinomycetes > Micrococcales > Intrasporangiaceae > Oryzihumus > Oryzihumus sp. The sequence continues at coordinate 34,961 of NZ_JBTCWL010000024.1, read as the reverse complement.
GCCGGCGGGCAGAGGCGCCGTGGGCCCCGGGATGAAGTGGTCCTCGGGATCGGCCTGCGGGTGCTCCTCGGGCGGGCGCGGAGCCTGTCCTGCCGGGTCCGGCCCCCAGGAGGGCACGGCCGGTGGTGGTGCCGGCCCCCTGGGCGGGGTCGCGTGGCCGGCCGGGGTCGCGCCGGGAGGTGTCGGGCCGGACGGCGTGGGGCCCGGGGGAGCGGGACTGCTCGTGTCCGTGTCGCGCTGGCCGCCCCCGGTGCCGGGTTCCCGCGGCGGGGCGTCCGAGCCCTGTTCGGCGCCGCTGGTGGTGTCCGGAGCCTGGGCGTGGTCGGCCGGTGGGCCGTAGCCCTCCTGCTCGGGCCAGGGGCCCGCGCCGGCGCTGGCCAGCGCGTCGTCCTCGGCCCAGTGGGCGATGATCTCGGCGAACTGGGCGTCGACGTCGGAGCGGTCCTGGTCGCTCATGGCTCAGCTGGTGAGGCGCTCGATGAACTTGACCGACTCGGCGAAGATCAGCGGCGCGTCGTTGTCGAGCGTGGCGACGTGGTAGCTGTTCTCCAGCAGGATCTCCTGCACGTCCTCGCTGGAGATCTTGCTCAGCACCAGCGCCGAGCTCGACGCGGGGACGACGTGGTCCTGCGGGGAGTGCAGCAGAAGCACCGGCTGGGTGACCTCGGGCAGGTCCCGGATGATCGTGCGCCAGGCGACGATCTGCGAGTGCCCGGCCTTGAGCGGCGTCTTCGTGTAGGCCAGCTCGGTCGCGTCGGCCTTCTTGATGTCGTTGGCGATCCCGGGCAGCGCGCCGACGAGGTGCTTGAGCACCGGCAGCACTACCAGGCGGGGGTCCTCGAACTTCACTGCCGGGTTGACCAGCACCAGCCCGGCGACCCGGGGTCCGTGGTTCTGCGCGAGCTGCAGGGCCAGGGCCCCACCCATGGACAGGCCGGCGACGAAGACCGTGCGGCACCGGGTCAGCAGCTCACGGAAGGTGGCATCGACGGTGGCGTACCAGTCGGACCACTCGGTGCGGTTCATCTCCTGCCACGTGGTGCCGTGGCCGGGCAGCCGCGGCAGCCGGACGGTGTAGCCGGCTTCGGCGAGGTGCTCGGCCCACGGGCGCAGGCTCTGCGGGGTGCCGGTGAAGCCGTGCACCAGCAGGACCCCGACGTCGGACCCGTCGTGGGAGAACGGCTCTGCTCCGGGCAGGATCGCCACCTGTGCTCCTCGCATGGGTCGTGTGTGCTGGCCTTGGGCGAATCCTCGCACGGTGCGAGGTGCCCGCCTAGTGTGCCGGGTAGAGTTCGGCGCGTCATAGGAGGTGGGGTCGTTGTTCTACTGGGTGCTCAAGACGATTGTGCTCGGACCCATCCTCAAGCTGCTGTTCCGCCCGTGGGTCGAGGGGGAGGAGAACATCCCCCCGGAGGGTGCGGCGATCTTCGCCAGCAACCACCTGTCCTTCTCGGACTCGATCTTCCTGCCGCTGGTGGTGCCGCGCCGGATGACGTTCCTGGCCAAGTCCGACTACTTCACGGGTCGGGGCATCAAGGGCCGCCTCACGGCGGCCTTCTTCACGGGTGTCGGGCAGCTGCCCGTCGACCGGTCCGGCGGTCGTGCCGGCGAGGCCGCCCTGCGCAGCGGGCTGAAGGTCCTGCGCCGCGGCGAGCTGCTCGGCATCTACCCCGAGGGCACGCGCTCGCCCGACGGACGGCTCTACCGCGGGCGCACCGGCGTGGCCCGGATGGCACTGGAAGCCGGTGTCCCCGTGCTCCCCGTGGCGATGGTCGGCACCGACAAGGCCCAGCCGTCCGGCAAGAAGCTGCCCAAGATCATGCGGATCGGGGTGCGCATCGGCAAGCCGCTGGACTTCTCGCGCTACGAGGGCATGGAGGACGACCGCTTCGTCCTGCGCTCGATCACCGACGAGATCATGTACGAGCTGATGCTGCTGTCCGGGCAGGAGTACGTCGACATGTACGCCACGTCCATGAAGGAGCGCCTGCTCGCTGCGGCCCGGGCCAAGGCCAAGCCGCTCTACGGCGGTGGCACCGAGGACAAGTCCGCGGACAAGGCAGCCGGCGCCGACGCGGCGACAGCTGAGGACGTCGCCGTCCAGGGCGCGGGCGTCGAGGGCGCTGCCGTCGACGGCACCGCGGTCGGCGGCTCCGAGCCGGGGCCGCAGGAGGCTGTCGGCGCCGCACCGGAGGACGACGTCACGCCCGACGGCCAGCGCGCCGCCAGCTGACGCGGTGGCCTCAGGGGGGAGCCGGGCCACCGACCCGAGCGTCGTCGCGGCCCTGTGGCGCGGGCTCAACGTCCTGCGCCCGGTCGCCCTGCTGTATGCCGTGTACTCCCTGCACGAGCGCCACCCCGGGATGGAGCATCCCTGGGTGGCGTTCGTCGTGCTGGTCGTCCTGGCGGTCTGGACCGTGGCCATGTGGTTCCACCGGGAGCGCACGACCACCGTGGTGGGCATCGAGCTCGCCCTGGCCGTCGCGGCCATCCTGGCCACCCGGGTCGTCGACAGCAGCGCGGTGATCCTCGGTGGCGCCCCGACCGTGCCCGGCATCTGGCCCTCGGCGGCCGTCGTGTCGTGGGCCGTGCTCAAGGGCTGGCGTGGCGGGCTCTTCGCGGCGGCCGTGGTCTCCGCCGCCGACGTGGTCGAGGTCGTCGTGCCCACCGACAACACGGTGAACAACATCGTCCTGCTCTTCCTCGTCGGCGGCTGCATCGGCTACTGCGCCGACCTGGCCAGGGAGGGGCACCAGGCCCTGCACGAGGCGCTGCGGGTGCAGGCGCAGGTGCAGGAGCGCGACCGGCTGGCCCGCACCGTCCACGATGGCGTCCTGCAGACCCTCGCCTTCATCCACCGCCGCAGCGCGGACCTCGGCGGGCCCGGCCGCGAGCTCGGCGCCATGGCCGCCGACCAGGAGCGGCTGCTGCGGGCACTGGTCAGCGGCGTGCCGGCGCCGGGGCTGGACGAGGTGGTCGCCGGCGACGTCGACCTGCGCCAGGTCCTGGGGCGCTACGCCGGTGGCGCGGTGCAGGTGGTCCCACCTGCCGACGCGGTCCCGCTGCCCCGCAAGGTTGCCGAGGAGCTGTCGGCCGCGGTGAGCGCGGCCCTGGACAACGTGCGCCGGCACGCCGGGGACGGCGCCCGGGCCTGGGTGCTGGTCGAGGACGAGGGCCAGGACGTCGTCGTCACGGTGCGCGACGACGGTGTCGGGCTGCCCGCGGGCCGGCTGGTCGAGGCCGCTGCCCACGGCCGGTTGGGCGTGCGCAGCAGCATCACGGGCCGGCTCACCGACCTCGGCGGCAGCGCCCGCTACGAGAGCCACGAGGGGGAGGGCACCGCGGTCGAGCTGCGGGTGCCCCGGAGGGGGAGGACCACATGAGCGGTATCGAGCAGGCGGGCCACGCCGACGGTCAGGAGCCCGGGGGTGCGGCAGGGGGCGCCGGGACGGACCCGGCGGCGGCCGAGGCGACGGGCAGCCCCGGACTGCGGGTGGTCGTGGCCGACGACCACCCGATGTGGCGGGACGCCGTGGCCCGCGACCTGGCCGACGCCGGGTTCACCGTCGTGGCCACGGCTGATGACGGGCCCTCTGCGGTCAACCGGACCCTGGCCACCCGCCCGGACGTGCTGGTCCTCGACCTCAACCTGCCGGGCATGCGCGGCGACGAGGTCTGCGCCGCGATCCGGCGCGCCGGCGCGCCGACCCGGGTCCTGGTCCTGTCCGCCAGCGCCGAGCAGCGGGACGTGCTCGAGGCGGTCAAGGTGGGCGCGACCGGCTACCTGCTCAAGTCCGCCTCCCGGGCGGAGTTCCTCGACGCGGTCCGGGAGACCGCCGCGGGCACGGCGGTGTTCACCGCCGGGCTGGCCGGGCTGGTGCTGGGGGAGTTCCGCCGCATGGCGGCCCAGGACGGCACGCACCGGCAGCCCGCGGTGCCGGGCCTGACCGAGCGCGAGACCGAGGTGCTCAAGCTCGTGGCGACCGGGCTGAGCTACAAGCAGATCGCCGCCCGGCTGTTCATCTCCCACCGCACGGTGCAGAACCACGTGCAGAACACGCTGACCAAGCTGCAGCTGCACAACCGGATCGAGCTGGTGCGCTTCGCCATCGCGCGGGGCCTGGACGACCCCGAGCCCACGGGCTGAGCCTCAGGCCGCGGTGGCCTCGCGGAGCGCCTGCAGCACCCGCGAGTCGATGCCCTCGGAGGTCAGCCGGGTCTCGTAGTTCTCGGCCCCGGCCCAGTCGGCCAGGGCGTCGTGCACGTCGGGCTGGGTGCGCCCGAGCCGGGCCAGCCGCTCGGTGACCTCCTCCAGCAGCCCGCCCTCGAGCGGCAGCACGTTGGACGGTCCGCCGAAGTAGAGCTCGTTGAGGTCGAGCAGGCGGGCCAGCTCCTGGGGTGCCTCGGGGTGGTCGTCGACGCGCAGGTCCGCCAGCACGCCGGAGGCGTCGTAGCCGGTGCCGGCCTGCACGGCGTACAGGGCGGCGGACTGGCGGCCGCGGCGGTCGCCGCCGGCCCGGTCGCCGGCCAGCACGGCGTGGACGAGGCGGGACGGGAACGGCAGGTGCGCCGCCTCCAGCCAGGCCCGTTCCATCTCCTGCACCACCTGCGGCCCGGCGAGGATGTTGCCCTGGATGGCGTAGCCGCCGGTGGCGTCACGTCCGGTGAGCCCGCCGGCCCAGTCCATGCACGCGGGCCCGGTGTAGCTGGCCTGGCCGGTGGGCGTGACGAGCCCGAGCTGGCGCTGCTCGTGGCCGTCGTCGTCCCCCGTCAGGCGGGCGACGACCTGCTCGGGTGCGACGCCGTCGGCGAGCAGCGCGAGGGCGTCGTCCTTGTAGGAGACCTTGGCCAGCGCCTGCGTCGCCACGGCGCCTACGCCCACCCGGGCGGCCGGCACGACCGACCCGACGGCGAGGAACTTGCTGGCGACGGCGACGCCGAGGGCGTCACCCATCGAGGCGACGATGGAGAAGGTCATACCTTCGACCCTAGCCGCGGACCCCTGCCCGGGCGATAGGTTGCCGGGCATGCGCATCGGTGTGTTGACAGGTGGCGGCGACTGTCCCGGCCTCAACGCCGTGATCCGGGCCGTTGTCCGCAAGGGGATCGAGACCTACGGCCACGAGTTCGTGGGCTACCGCGACGGGTGGAAGGGCCCGCTCGAGGGGCTGACCAGACCCCTGGGGCTGGAGGACGTCGAGGACATCCTCGCCCGCGGCGGGACGATCCTGGGGTCCTCGCGGACCAACCCCTACACGGTCGACGGGGGCGTGGACCGCATCCGGGAAGACGTCCGCGCCGCCGGTATCGACGCGCTGGTCGTCATCGGGGGAGAGGACACCCTGGGGGTGGCCAAGCGGCTCACCGACGACGGGCTCGGCGTGGTGGGCGTGCCCAAGACGATCGACAACGACCTGTCCGGCACCGACTACACCTTCGGCTTCGACACCGCGGTGTCCATCGCCACCGAGGCGATCGACCGGCTGCGCACCACGGCCGAGTCGCACCACCGCGCGCTCGTCGTGGAGGTCATGGGCCGGCACGCCGGCTGGATCGCGCTGCACTCCGGCCTGGCCGGCGGGGCCAACGTCATCCTCGTCCCCGAGCGGCGTTTCGACATCGACCAGGTCGCGGCCTGGGTCAAGCACCGCTTCGACCAGGAGTACGCCCCGATCATCGTGGTCGCCGAGGGCGCGCAGCCCAGCGACGGCGGGGAGGCGCTGCAGAGCGACGAGATCGACGCGTTCGGCCACGTGCGCCTCGGCGGGATCGGCATCTGGCTGGCCGCCGAGCTCGAGCAGCGCACCGGGCACGAGAGCCGGTGCGTGGTCCTGGGCCACATCCAGCGCGGCGGCACCCCCACGGCCTACGACCGGGTGCTGGCCACGCGCTTCGGGCTGCACGCCATCGACGCCGTCCACGAGGGCGAGTTCGGGGTCATGGTGGCGCTGCGCGGCACCGACATCGTGCGCGTCCCGCTCGCCGAGGCGACCGCCGAGCTCAAGACGGTCCCCCCGGAGCGCTACGCCGAGGCCGAGGTCTTCTTCGGCTGAGCGTCGTTGCGGCGCAGGGCGACCCGTGGGTGGGGCCACCCCCGGTGAGGGTGGCCACGCAAGCCCGCGTTCGTCATACGGACCCACGCGTGTCCGCTGGCTGGACGCACCTACCCTTGACCCCGTGAGCATCGACGCGACCCCCGAAGTCCTGGCCGGGCTGGACGCCTGGCGTGACCTGCCCGCCGCGCAGCAGCCCGAGTGGCCTGACGCCGACGCGCTGGGCCAGGCCGTGCGGACGCTGTCGACCTATCCGCCGCTGGTCTTTGCCGGCGAGTGCGACATCCTGCGGACGCGTCTCGCCGCCGCCGCGCGCGGTCAGGCATTCGTGCTCCAGGGCGGGGACTGCGCCGAGACCTTCGCCCACGCGACCGCCGACAACATCCGCGACCGGATCAAGACGATCCTGCAGATGTCCGCGGTGCTGACCTACGGCGCCAGCCTGCCGGTGGTCAAGGTCGGCCGCATGGCCGGGCAGTACGCCAAGCCCCGCAGCAGCGGCAACGAGACCCGCGAGGGCGTCACCCTGCCCGCCTACCGGGGCGACATGGTCAACGACTTCGCGTTCACCCCCGAGGCCCGCACCCCCGACCCCGACCGGCTGGTCCGCGCCTACCACGCGAGCTCGGCGACGCTGAACCTCGTGCGGGCCTTCACCCAGGGCGGCTTCGCCGACCTGCGCCGCGTGCACGACTGGAACCGCGGCTTCGTGGCCAACTCCGCCAACGCCCGCTACGAGAAGCTGGCCAAGGACATCGACAAGGCCATGAAGTTCATGGAGGCCTGCGGTGCCGACTTCGAGGCGATGCACCGGGTGGAGTTCTTCGCCGCGCACGAGGCGCTGCTCCTGGACTACGAGCGGCCGCTGACCCGCATCGACTCGCGCACCGGGCTGCCCTACGACGTCTCCGGCCACTTCCTGTGGGTCGGTGAGCGCACGCGGGACATCGACGGCGCGCACATCGACTTCATCTCCCGGGTGCGCAACCCGATCGGCATCAAGCTCAGCCCCAAGGCCGACCCGGACTACGTGCTGCGCCTCATCGACAAGGTCGACCCCGAGCGCGAGCCGGGCCGCCTGACCTTCATCACCCGCATGGGCGCCGGCACGGTCCGTGACGCCCTGCCGGCGATCGTGGAGAAGGTCACCGCCTCCGGCGCGGTGCCCACGTGGATCTGCGACCCGATGCACGGCAACACCTTCGAGTCCTCCACCGGCTACAAGACGCGTCGCTTCGACGATGTCGTCGAGGAGGTGCGCGGCTTCTTCGAGGTGCACCAGGGGCTGGGCACCGTGCCCGGCGGCATCCACATCGAGCTGACCGGCAACGACGTGACCGAGTGCCTCGGCGGCGCCGAGGAGATCCTCGACGCCGACCTCGAGAAGCGCTACGAGACGGTGTGCGACCCGCGCCTGAACCACCAGCAGAGCCTGGAGCTGGCGTTCCTGGTCGCCGAGATGCTGAGCCAGCGGTGAGCGGGGCGACGCGCCAGGTCGACCTGCGCTCGGACACCCTGACGCGCCCCACCGCGGCGATGCGCCAGGCGATGGCCGGCGCCGAGGTGGGCGACGACGTCTACGGCGAGGACCCCACCGTCGCCTCCCTGGAGGAGCGCGTCGCGGGGATGCTCGGCCACGAAGCCGGGCTGTTCACGCCGTCCGGGTCGCTGGCCAACCAGCTCGGGCTGCGCCTGCACGTCAAGGCGGGTGAGGAGGTCATCGCCGACTCCCTGGCCCACGTCCTGCGTGCAGAGATGGGGGCCGCCGCGGTGTTCTCGGGCATCTCCTCGCGCTCCTGGGTTGCTGAGCGGGGTCTGCTCGACCCGGTCCAGCCGCTGGCGATGATGCAGCCCGCGGCCGGGGCCTACCAGGTCTCGACCCGCCTGGTGGTCGTGGAGAACACCCACAACTTCGGCGGCGGCACCGTCCAGCCGCTCGAGCGTATCGCCGCCCTGCGCGAGGCGACCCGCCCGCAGGGCGTGGCGCTGCACGTCGACGGCGCCCGGCTCTGGAACGCGCACGTCGCCACGGGCACCGGCCTCGCGGCGTACGGGCAGCTGGCCGACACCGTCTCGGTGTGCCTGAGCAAGGGCCTGGGTGCCCCGGTGGGCTCGGTGCTCGTCGGGTCCCGGGCCCACATGGACGAGGCGCGGGTGTGGCGCAAGCGCTTCGGCGGCGGCATGCGCCAGGCCGGCATCCTCGCCGCGGCCGGGCACTGGGCCCTGGACCACCACGTCGAGCGCCTCGCGCAGGACCACGCCCGGGCACAGCAGGTGGCCAGGGCCGTCGCCGACGTGGCTCCCGGCGTCGTCGACCCGGCCACGGTCGAGACCAACATCCTCATCCTCGACGTCGGTGCGGCCGGCTGGTCGGCCGCCGGCTTCGTCACGGCCGCCGCGGGCCGCGGTCTGCGGATCTACGCCACCAACGCCCATGCGGTGCGCCTGGTGTGGCACCTGGACGTCGACGAGGCCGACACGGCCTACGCTGCCGATGTGGTGACGGACCTGCTTGCCGAGGCGGCGCATCGATCGTGAGCTCATGGGGGCTGGCCGAGCCGCGGCCGCTGCCGCCCGGTCAGCGCCGGACGGAGAGCCTGCGGCCGGTCCACTACGGCCGCGTGCCCAGGATGGACCTGGCCACCTGGTCGTTGCGGATCGGGGGCGACGCCAAGGGGGGCAGCACGGCGCTGACGTGGGCGGAGTTCGACGACCTGCCCAAGGTCGACGTCCGGGCCGACCACCACTGCGTCTCGCACTACACCACCCAGGACCTGCTCTGGTCCGGTGTCGCGGTGCGCACGATCCTGGACCTGGCCCCTCCGGAGGACGACGTCGAGCACGCGCTCGTCTCGGCCGCCTACGGCTACAGCTCCAACGTGCGGATGGAGGACCTCGCCTCCCCGCGGGCGATCCTCGCGACGCACCTCGACGGCGAGCCGCTCACCCCGGAGCACGGCTGGCCGTGCCGGCTCGTCCTGCCGCACCTGTACGGCTGGAAGGGGCCCAAGTGGGTGCTTGCCATCGACTACCAGCACCACCCCGAGCGGGGCTTCTGGGAGCAGCGCGGCTACCACTTCACCGGTGACGTGTGGCGCGAGGAGCGCTACGCCTACCAGGAGTAGCACGTCCCTGCCGACCTGGTCCCGGTATGCCGTGAGCCTCACCGCCCAGGGGGGGCAGGTCCCGGCGGTGCCAGCACGACGTCCCGCGCGGGGCGCTCAGCTGACCTCGTGGTGCAGCGCCTCCGCCGGGGGCTCCTGCGCCGCCGTGGCGCCGGTGTCCTGACGGCCCACCAGCTCCACGACGTACATCGCGGCGACGACCAGAGCGCCACCGAGCAGCATCGGCGCCGTGAGGCTCTCGCTGCCGAGGGTGACCGCGAACGCGGCGGCGAACACCGGCTCGAGGGTCATGACGATCGCGGCCCGGGTGGCCGGCAGGTGGCTCTGGGCCCACGTCTGCGCCCACATGGCCACGGCGCCGGCGATCAGGGCCATGTAGAGCACCGACAGCCAGGGGCCGGTCCCCGACGGCATCTCGACCCCGCCCGGGGCGGCGCACACCAGGCAGACGAGGGCGATGACGACCATCTGCACCGCGGCCAGGCCGCTGGCGCTGCCGCTGGAGGAGTAGCGCCCCAGGCCGATGATGTGCAGGGCGTAGACCGCCGCCGAGGCGAGGGTGAGCAGCTCGCCGTAGCCGAACCCGACGCCGCGCAGGGACAGCGCGGCCAGGCCGGCGGTGGCCATGCCCACGGCCAGCCAGGTGGAGCGGGGCACCCGGTCGCGCAGGAGGACCGCGCCGAAGACCGGGGTCAGCACGACGTAGGTGCCGGTGATGAACCCCGAGCGGGAGGCGTCGGTGTGGGCCAGGCCGACCGTCTGCAGGACCTGCGCGACCCCGTAGAGGACGCCGAGCCCGGCGCCCACCGTCAGCTCGCGCCGGTCGAGGCGGCGCACCTGACGCCAGAACACCGCGGTGATGACGACGGCGGCGATGGTGAACCGCACCGCGAGGAAGTCCGCGGGGGACAGCTGGCGGACCACGTCCCGGATGAGGAAGAACGTCGAGCCCCAGACGGCGGTGACGCTGACGAGCAGCAGGGTCGCGAGCTGGCGGGAGCGGACCTTCGGCACGCCCAAGGGTCTCAGACCACGACGAGGGTGATGGTGCTGCCCTTGGGGGCCTTGGACCCGCCGGCAGGTGACTGCTGCCGCACGATGCCGAAGAAGCCGCCCATGACCTGCTGCACGCTGACCTGGAACCCGGCCGCCGTGAGGATCTGCTGCGCCTGGTCCTGCTGCTTGCCGACGACGTCGGGCACCGGGACCATCTGCGGGCCCTTTGACACGACCAGCGTGACCTTGTCGCCCTTGTAGAGCGTGCCCCCGGGCGGGTTCTGCGAGATGACCGAGCCCTTGGCCACGGTGTCGCTGAACTGCCGCTGGGTCGCGTCGACCCGCAGGCCGGCGCCGGTCAGCGCCGAGACCGCCTGGTCGGCGGGCTTGCCGGTGAAGTCCTGCACCGTGATCGGCTGGCGGCCCTGGCTCACGACGAGGTCGACCGGGGCGTTGCGCTTGAGCCGGGTGCCCGCGGGCGGGGAGCTGCTGACCACCTGGCCGGCCGGGATCTTCTCGTCATAGGCCTGGCGCACCGACCCCACGGTGAGGTGGTCATTGCGCAGCGTCGTGGTCGCCTCGGCCTGGCTGTGGCCGACCAGGGACGGCACGCTGTAGCGCTCCGGCCCCTGCGAGACGGTCAGGGTCACCACGCTGCCGCGGCGCACGCCCGCCCCCGGACGGGGGTTGCTGGCCATGACGTAGCCGGGCTTGACCGCCTCGTCGAAGGCGCGGGTGATGCGGGTCTGCAGGTGGGCCCGGGTCAGCTGCGCCATCGCCGACTGCTGCGTGGTGCCCACGACCGGGGGGACCGTGGTGCTGGCGAGCGGGCCGGCGAGGAAGAGCCAGCCGAGCAGGGCCGCCACGAGCACGGCGAGGCCGCCGAGGAGCCAGGGCAGGGGGAGCGCGCGGCGCCGTTGGGGGCGCCGCGCAGCGGTCGCGACCGTCCCGGCAGGCGCCCCCAGGGGGACGACCTGGGTCCGCGACAGCGCGGCGGTCGAGTCGCTGGTGTCGTCGACGACCCCGCCGGCGGCGGGGCGCCGGTCGAGCTCGTCCTGACCGAGCCCGGCGCGCCCCCGGCGCAGCTCGGCGAGGAACTCCCCGGCATCACGGGGACGCTCGTCGGGGTCCCGGGACGTGGCCCGCGCGACGAGCTCGTCGAGCTCCGGCGGCACCGACGGCATCCGGCTCGACGGCGCAGGGACCTGGCTGTGCACGTGCTGGTAGGCGACGTGGATCGGCGTCTCGCCGGTGTAGGCCTTGGTGCCGGTCAGCATCTCGAACAGCAGCAGCCCGGCGGCGTAGACGTCGCTTCGCGCGTCGGCGATGCCCCGCTCGACCTGCTCGGGGGACAGGTAGGCGACGGTGCCGAGCAGCGAGCCGGTCTGGGAGGTCGAGGTGTGCGCGCTCACCGCGCGGGCGAGGCCGAAGTCGGCGACCTTGACCATGCCGTCCTCGCGCAGGATGACGTTCTCGGGCTTGACGTCACGGTGGATCAGCCCGGCGGCGTGGGCCGCGGCGAGGGCCTGCAGGACGGGGTCGAGGATGTCGAGCGCGGCGCGCGGCGTCAGCGGGCCCTCGCTCTTCATCACCTGGCGCAGGGTGTGGCCGTTGACCAGCTCCATCGCGAGGAAGACCTCGGAGCCGTCCTCACCCTGGTCGTAGACGGCGACGACGTGGGGGTGGGAGAGCCGGGCGGCTGAGCGCGCCTCGCGGCGGAAGCGGCTCACGAAGGTCTCGTCGGAGGCCAGGCCCGGGCGCATGACCTTCAGCGCCACCTCACGGTCCAGGCGCTGGTCCAGGGCGACATAGACCGAGGCCATCCCGCCGTCGGCGATGTGCGAGAGCACGCGGTAACGCCCGTCGAGGACGCGACCGACGATGGACTCGGGCACAGACGTTGTCACGCGGAGAGTCTAGGTGGAGGCGGCGGGGATGCCGCGCAGGCTCGGCGGTCGGGGGCCGGCCAGGGGCCGAACGGCCCGAACGGCCCGCGCCACCGACCTACATGCGGGCCTTGTGCGCGAGGACGGCCGCGACGTAGCCCTTGGTGTCGGCATACATCCCGGACTTCTGCACCGAGGCCAGGCCCTGGTAGTAGCCGGCGATCGCCTGCTTCTCCGAGCTGGCGCCGCGCAGCAGCGAGCGCAGGATGACCACCCCGGCGGTGATGTTGTCCTGGGTGTTGAGCAGGTTCAGCCGGCGGCCGACGAGCTGGGAGGCCCACTGGCCCGAGCTGGGGATGATCTGCATGGTGCCGATGGCGTTGGCGACCGAGACCTGGCGCTGGTTCCAGCCCGACTCCTGCCAGGCGACCGCGAGGGCCAGGCGCGGGTCGACGCCGTGCCGGCGGGCGGTGCTGACGATCATCGCCCGGGTGGTGCTGCGGCCCGGCACGGCGTGGGTGGCCAGGTAGCCGCGGTTGCGCGCGGCGGCGCCGACGACCCCGGAGGAGTAGGTCCGGCCGGCAAAGGTGTTGGAGCTGAAGGCTGGCGAGCCGGCCTTCACAGGGACGGCCAGGACCTGCCCGATGCGGACCATGCCGGCGCTGCGCAGACGGTTGGCCTTGACGATCGCGGCCTGGCTGACGTGGTAGCGCAGGGCGAGGGCGCCGACAGTGTCCCCCGGGCGGACGCGCACGCGGACGGTGCGGGTCGTGGGCGACTTGGCTGCCGCGCGGGCGGGGCTGACGGCAGCACCGGGCACCGTGAGGATCTTGCCCGCGTAGATCAGCCCGCGGCGGTCGAGGCCGTTGAGGCGCAGCAGGGTGGCCTCGCTCACCCGGAAGCGCAGGGCCAGGGTACCGATGGTGTCGCCGCTGCGCACCGTGTAGGCGCGCACCCGCGGCGCGGCCGGGCGGGCGGGAGCGTGGTGGACCGGCCGGGCCCGGGGCACCCACAGCCGCTGGCCGATCCGCAGGAAGTGCCCGCCGCCGCTGAGGTGGTTGCGCGCGATGAGCGTGCCGGTGGTCGTCCGCGTGCGCAGGGCGATCTCGCTGAGCGTGTCGGCCGGGCGCACCACGTAGGCCTGCCAGCCGTACGGTGCGGGGTTGGCCCGGGCGACGACCGCGGCGCCCAGGGCCGGGGCGCCGGGCGCGGAGGGCAGGGACGGGGCGAGGCCAGCAGGGCTCATGGGCTGGGGTCCTTTCGGCACGGCGCCGGGTCGTGCGGGCGGGTGGCTTCGTGACGTCTGTGACTGACGGTACAACTGTGAATCCTGTGACGGTAACCCATTCACCTCGATCCACATCGACTTACATCGATGTAATTTGTGCTGGGCGCAGGCAGTGGCACCCTTGGACCCGTGACTGACGACACCACTTCCGAGCCCGACCTCGAACAGCTCGTGGGCGACTGGCTGACCGTCCCGGAGATCGCCGAACGCCTCCACGTCCCGCTGTCCCGGGTGCGCGGCATGCTCGCCGACCGCGAGCTCATCGGCGCGCGTGTCGGCCCGAACAAGGCGATGAAGGTCCCGGCCCGCTTCGTGGGGGCCGAGGGGCCGCTGCCGGAGCTGCGCGGGACGTTCACCGTGCTCGCCGACGGGGGCATGAGCGACGAGGAGTCGCTGCGCTGGCTGCACACCCCCGACCCCACCCTGCCGGTCGGGGGCAGCCCGGTCGATGCGCTGCTGGCCGGCCACAAGACCGAGGTGCGCCGGCGTGCCATGGAGCTCGCCTTCTAGGTGGGCCCGCGCAACGGCGCGTACGCCGTGATGCTCGCCTTCTGCCTGGCCGGCACCCTGCCGCTCGACTGGTACTACCGGCTCGGGGTGCTGCGCCAGGTGCGGCGCCTCGCACTCGCGGTACTGCCGGTAGCGGTGCTGTTCCTGGCCTGGGACGTCGCCGCCACCGCCGCCGGGCACTGGCGCTTCGACCCGGTCCAGACCCTGCCACCGCGGGTGCTCGGCCTGCCGCTGGAGGAGCTGGCGTTCTTCGTCGTCATTCCGCTGGCCGGGATCCTCACCTACGAGGCCGTGGCCGAGGTGCGCCGGCGCGGGAGCATCCGGTGAGGCGGGCATGACCTACACGGCGGTAGCGCTCCTGGCGGTCGCCGTGGCCGCGTTGACCGACCTGCTCGTGCTGCGGACCCGGCTGCTGCGCGCCCGGACCTGGTGGACGGCGTACGGCATCGTGCTGTTCTTCCAGCTGCTCACCAACGGGTGGCTGACCGGCCGCGGGATCGTGCGCTACGCGGACGCGGCGATCCTCGGTTCCGGGCGGGTGGTGGCCTTCGGCGACGGGCGGGTCGTGTTCGCTCCGGTGGAGGACATCGCCTTCGGCTTCGCGCTGGTGCTCATGACCACGAGCGCCTGGGTGGCCGCCGGCCGCCGCGCGCGGCGAGGCGGGTGACCCCGGCCGCGGCGACCACCCGGCCGGCGGTCAGGGCGCGCGCCCTCCGCGGCACGCTCAGGCGCCCGGCGAAGACGTCGAAGTCGTGGTCGACGACCTGCCACAGGATGGCCCGGTAGAGCGTGAAGGCGGCCTCCAGGCAGGGCTGGGCGCTCGCGTCCACCATGGCCAGGCCCGGACGGGCCTGCTCGTAGAGGTCCAGCGCCCGGCGCACCTGCACCGCCACCAGGGTGCGCACCGCCGGGTCGGGCCGCCCGCAGCGCACGGCCCGGGCCAGCGCGTCCTCGCTGACCCCGCAGCGGCGCAGGTCCTCCCCGGGCAGGTAGATCCGGCCCCGGTCCAGGTCCTCGGCGACGTCGCGGACGAAGTTGGTCAGCTGGAACGCCTCGCCCAGCGTCCCGGCGCAGTGCAGCGCCTCCGGCCCGGACGCGCCGAGCACCGGCGCCATGAGCTCGCCGATGACCGCGGCGCTGCCGCGCATGTAGCCGCGCAGGTCCGCCCAGGTGGCGTAGCGGGTCACCGTGAGGTCCATCGCCATCGAGGCGAGGAACTCCTCCAGCAGCCCGGGGTCGAGGTCGTAGGCGCGCATCGTGTGCCAGGTCGCGGCCAGCACCGGCTCCAGCCGCGGGTGGGGCGGCTCCGCGGCGCGCACCGCGGCCAGCGCGTGCTCGGACCACCCGGTGAGCCGGCGCGGGTCGCCGCCGGCGGCGTTGTCGACGATCTCGTCGGCCACCCGGGCGAACGCGTACAGCGCCCACACGTGCGGACGGCGCTCCGGGGGCAGCAGCCGGGTGGCGAGGTAGTAGGTCCGCCCGTAGTGGGCGTGGATGCGGCGGCACTGCACGTAGGCGGCCACGAGCTCCGGCCGCGGCGGGTGGGCGAAGGGCCTCATCGCCACGCCCGCGAGCGACGCCGGGGGTCCGCGCCCACGAGGCGCTCGGCGGCCAGCCGACCGCTGACGAGCACCATCGGCACGCCCACGCCGGGGACCGTGCCCGAGCCGGCCAGCACCACGTTGTCGCCGACGTGGTTGGGGGAGCGGAACGGCCCGGTCTGGGCGAAGGTGTGCGCGGCCGCGAACGGCGTGCCGGCCACCATCCCCTGGGCCGCCCAGTCGGCCGGTGTGAGCAGCACCTCGGCCTCGATGCTGTCGGCGAACCCGGTCCACCCGGCCGCCTCGACCCGCTCGAGCGCCCGCTCGCGGTAGGGCTCGCGGAGCCGGTCCCAGTCCAGCGGGGCGGTGAGGTTGGGGGTCGGGAAGAGCACGTATGCCGCGCTGCGGCCGGGCGGGGCCAGCGCCGGGTCGGTCGCCGAGGGCAGGGAGACCAGGAACGAGGGGTCGCGCATCAGGCGCCCGCGGTCGAGGTCGTCGAAGACCTCCGACCAGGCGTGGCCGAAGTGCATGGTGTGGTGCGGGCGGTCCTGCCACGTCCGCGTTACGCCGGCGGCGAGCACCACGCAGGAGGGCGACCAGCGCGGCCGGACCAGGCGCCGCTCCGGCCGGCGCAGCAGCTCGCGGGCACCGGGCAGGTCCGCGGTGACGACCACGGCGTCCGGCTGGTGCCGCGTGCCGTCGGCCGTGGCCACCGCGGTCAGCCGGTCGCCGGACCACTGCACCGAGGTGACCTCGGCGTCGTAGTGGAACTCCACGCCCGCGCTGCGGGCGGCCGCCTCCATCGCCTGCGGCAGCGCGCTCATCCCGCCGACGGGGTAGAAGACGCCCTCGACGAGGTCCATGTAGGAGATGACCGCGTAGATGGCCAGGGCCCGCTGCGGCGACACCCCGGCATACAGCGCCTGGAAGCTGAAGATGCGCTGCAGGCGCTCGTCGCGGAAGTAGCGGGCGACCGTCGGCGCGAGCCGGCGGAAGCCGCCCATCGCGACCAGGCGCGCCAGCGACGGCCCGAGCAGGTCCAGCGGCGAGTCGAAGTTGCGGTCGATGAACTCGCCGATCTGCAGGCGGTACAGCCGGGTGACGAAGTCGACGTAGCGCTCGTAGCCGGCCGCGTCGGCCGGCCCGGCGAAGTCGCGGATCTGCTGTGCCATCGCTTCCGGGTCGGAGGTCATCGACAGTCCCGTGCCGTCGGCGAACTCCGCCCGGTATGCCGGGTCCACCCGGCGCAGGGTCAGCCACCGCTCCATCGGCTCGCCGATGGCGTCGAAGCAGTCGGCGACCAGGTCGGGCATGGTCAGGACGGTGGGGCCGGTGTCCAGCCGGTAGCTGCCACCGCCCGGGGCGGGCAGCTCGACCCCCGCGGCCCGGCCGCCGGGCCGGGGGCCGCGCTCCAGGACGGTGACCCGGCGCCCGGCGCCGGCGAGGTGCATCGCCGCGGACAGGCCGGACAGGCCCGCTCCGACGACGAGGACGTGCTGCGGGCCCGGGTGGGCCGCCCGGCTCACGCCGAGCGGGCGGTGGAGACGTCGACGAGGGTGGCGAGCATCTGCCGGCCCTCCGAGGTCAGCCCGGTCGTCACGTCGAGGTGGTCGCGGGCGTCCGCGACGAGGGCGGTGATCCGCTGCTCCACCCGGTCCAGGGCACCGCTGCCGGTGATGACCGCGCGCAGCTCCTCGACCCCGGCCTCGTCGAGGTCGGGCAGGCCGAGCAGCTTGTCGACCAGGGCGACCCCGGCCGGCCCGGCGGTGTCGAGGGCCTCGGCGATGATCACCGTGCGCTTGCCCTCGCGCAGGTCGTCGCCGGCGGGCTTGCCGGTCTGGGCCGGGTCGCCGAAGACGCCGAGCAGGTCGTCGCGCAGCTGGAACGCCTCGCCCAGCGCCAGGCCGTACGCGGACAGGGCCGCGAGGTCGGCCTCACCCACGCCGGCGGCGGTGGCGCCGATCAGCAGCGGGTGCTCGACGGTGTACTTCGCGCTCTTGTAGCGGATGACCCGGCGGGCCCGCTCGACCCGCTCGGCGGTGGTGAGTGACTCCCACCCGCGGGCCGACTCCAGCACGTCGAGGAACTGCCCGCCCATGAGCTGGGTGCGCATCCGGTCGAAGACGGGACGGGCGCGCTCGAGCTCGGCGGCAGGCAGCCCCGACGTGGCGAAAAGCTCGTCGGTCCAGGTCAGGCACAGGTCGCCGGCCAGGATCGCCCCGGCCACGCCGAAGCGGTCGCCGTCGCCTGTCCAGCCGTGCTCGTTGTGCTCGGTGGCCAGGCGCCGGTGTGCCGCAGGCAGGCCGCGGCGGGTGTCGCTGTCGTCCATGACGTCGTCGTGCAGCAGGGCCGCGGCCTGGAACAGCTCCATGGCGGTGGCGGCCCTCACGACGGCCTCCCCGTCGGGGCCGCCGCCGGCGCGGTAGCCCCAGTAGAGGAACGCGGCGCGCAGGCGCTTGCCGCCCCGCAGCAGCGCGGCGACGGCCGACACCAGCGGCGTCAGGTCGTCGCCGATCTCGCCGAGGACGGCGCTCTGCGTGCGGATCTCGGCGTCGACGACGGCCTGGACGCGGCTGCGCAGGTCATGGGCGTCGAGCGGACTGGACAACGTGCCTCCCGGATGCTGAATGGTCCGAGCCTACGTGGCGCCGGTTCACCTACGCTGGCCGGTATGGCACACGGAACCGCGTCGATCCTGCCCCGGGCCGAGCACGTCACCCGCTCCATCCCCGAGGTGCTCGCGGCGGAGGGTGCGTCATACAGCTTCGAGTTCTTCCCGCCCAAGGACGACGCGGCCGAGCAGGCGCTCTGGGAGGCCATCCGCCGGCTGGAGGCGGTGCGGCCGACGTTCGTGTCGGTGACCTACGGCGCGGGCGGCTCGACGCAGGACCGCACGGTCCGCGTCACCGGCCGGATCTCGCGCGAGACGACGCTGACCCCGATGGCGCACCTGACCTGCGTGGGCCGGTCCGTGGCGCAGCTGCGCCAGGTGGTGGGGGAGTACGCCGACGCCGGCGTCCGCAACGTCCTGGCGCTGCGTGGCGACCCGCCCGGCGGTCCCGGTTCGGAGTGGACCGCCCACGCCGAGGGGCTGGACCACGCCGACGAGCTGGTCGCGCTGGTCAGGAGCCTGGGCACGTTCACCGTCGGCGTGGCGGCCTTCCCCGACCGGCACCCGGAGTCGCCGAGCCTGGACCACGACGCCGACGTGCTGGTGCGCAAGGCCGACGCGGGGGCGGAGTTCGCCGTGTCGCAGTTCGTCTTCGACGCCGACGCGTGGGTGCGGCTGCGGGACCGCGTGGTCGCCCGCGGCCGTGACCTGCCGATCATCCCCGGGCTGATGCCGGTGACCAACGTGCGCCAGGTCGAGCGGATGGCCCAGCTCTCCGGCACGCCGCTGCCGTCCGCCGTGGTGGCTCGGCTGGAGGCGGTGGCCGGCGACCCGGCCGCTGTGCGCGAGGTGGGCGTGGAGATCGCCACAGAGCTGGCGCAGCAGCTGCTGGCCGAGGGGGCGCCGGGCCTGCACTTCTACACGATGAACCGCTCCACGGCGACGCTGGAGGTCTACGGCAACCTCGGGGTCTGACCGGGTTGGTCCTCGCCGCCCACCGCCCGGCCTGCCGGTGGCAGGGCCCGGTGGGTCAACCGTCGTCGCGGCAGAGGCAGAACGGGTGCCCGGCCGGGTCGAGGAGCACCCGCACGTGCTCCTGCGGTTGGTCCGCGGCCATCGTGGCGCCCAGGGCGAGCGCCTCCGCGACGGCAGCGTCCAGATCGCCGACCTGGAAGTCGAGGTGCATCATCGGCCGCTGCTGCCCGTCGACGGGCGGCCACACCGGGGCGTGGTAGCCGGGCGCCTGCTGGAACACCAGGAAGGGTCCCTCCGGAGCGGCGGCCACGATGGCCGTGCCGGGTTCCTCGTGCCCGACCGGCCAGCCGAGCAGCCCGGAGTAGAACTTCGCCAGGGCACCGGGATCCGGCGCCTCGATCGCGGTTCCCCACCACATGCCCTGGGTTCGTGATCGCATGCCTGCCCCCTCGTCGTCCTTGCTCAGCCCCGACCGGGCTGGCTCAGGACAGGACGGTAGGGGCCCCATGCGGACGGTCGGCGTCCGCAATGCCGGTGATCGGCCGGTGACGTTCGCGGCATACCGGCGGTGGTGGTGCGGCGGTGGTGATGCGGCGGGGCGGGGGATCCGGCCCGGACAGGGGGAAGGGCACGAGCCCGGCTGCAGGTGTGCCCCTCCCCAGACCCGCAACCGGTCCTCGTGCCCATCGTGCGCTCCCCCTTCTGCGCGGGCACCATCCTGCTCGGCCGGTGCGGTGGGGGCCTATCCGTACAGGTACTCAGATGCGCGGTACTCAGATGCGCAGGACCCAGCAGCGCAGGACCCAGGTCCGCGCGGGCTTCGGGGTGCGCGTGACGGGAGGCGGGCTCAGGCGACCTCGGCGGGCTGGCCGCCGGTGATGCGCAGCAGCTCGTCGTAGGAGGTCTGGAAGACGGCGTGGGGGTGTCCGGCGGCAGCCCAGACCCGGTCGTAGCGCGCAAGGGAGACGTCGACGAGCGTGGCCGGGGGGCGCAGGTGGGCCACGGGTGGGACGCCGCCGATCGGGAAACCGGTGTGCTCGAGCACGAACTCCGGGTCGGCACGCTCGACCGTCTCGAGCCCGATCAGGTCGGCGACCTTGACGGTGTCCACCCGGTGCGCGCCGGAGGTGAGCACGAGTAGTGACTCCTCCGCGCCGCCGGGGCGGTGGGCCTTGAACACCAGGGAGTTGGCGATCTGCGCGGGGTCCACGCCGAGGGCGACGGCGGCCTGGCGCGCGGTGCGGGCGGCGTCGTCGAGCACCGTGATCGTGCCCCGGACGCCGAAGGCCGACAGGGCGGCCGCGACGCGCTGGACCGCGGGGTGGTCGAGGACGGGCTCCGGCGCCGCGGTCGGCACGTGCGTCATGGCTCGACGCTAGCCATGCGCGGGTTCCGCGGGAAGGGGGTGTCCAGAGGTTGACGGCCTGTCCGAAGCCGGGTGTACATTTGTTCTATCGAACAGGCGTACGAACATTCAGGTGTTTTCGTGGCCTGTCCGACCACCGCACGACCGGCCCGCGAGGCGCCTCGACCCCGCCACCGCGGGCCGGTGTGCGGTCCACGAGTCCGGGGTGTGCAGGCGAGGAGCGGGTCATGGTGCGACGTTACGAGGAGCCGATCGAGGTCCGCGAGGACCGCGACGCCGACGACCCGGGCGGGGAGCCGCAGGCCCGTCCGGCCGCGTTCGTGTGGCGGGGCCGGCTCTACGTGGTGCGGGACGTGATCGGGCACTGGCATGAGCGCCGGGCCTGGTGGCGCGAGGCGCTCGAGCCGCGCGAGGGGGAGCCGGTGGGAGCGCCCGACCTCGAGCAGGACGTGTGGCGGGTGGCGGCCAGCCCGGGCCGGATGCTCGGCACCGGCGTCTACGACCTGGCCCGCGACGGCAGGGTGCCCGGCTGGCGCCTGGTGCGCGTCGCCGACTGAAGCCCCATCCGGGTGTCGTCCGGGGCGTTGCCCCGCAGGGACGCCGCCGGACCCGCTGACCACTGACCCGTCCATCGCGGCAGGAAGGACCCGACATGACCACCGCCACGACCACGACCGCTGCCAGGAGCTCCGGCTGCGGTGTCCCGCGGGCGCCGATGGCGACCACCGCGCTCGACCTGCTCGACCGGTCCCGGGCCAGCCTGCTCGACGCCTGTCGCGCCGGCACCGTCGACGAGCGCTACGTCGAGGCCCACCTGGCGGCCCTGCGTGCCGCAGCGGCCTTGCTCGCGGCGCGCAGTCGGCCCACCCGGCGCTCGCGGCCGCGCAGCGTCTGGGAGGTGCTGCCCGAGGTGGCCCCGGAGCTGACCGAGTGGGCGGTGTTCTTCGCCGCCTCCGCCCGGCGCCGGGCTGCGGTCGAGCGGGGGGCGGTGGCGCTGCCCACCCGGGAGGCCGACGACCTGCTGCGCCAGGCCGAGGTCTTCCTCGGTCTGGTCCAGGCCGCTCTCGGGCTGCCGGTCGCCGCAACCCTGCCCGCGCTCGTCACGCCGGCAGGACGACCGTGACCGATGCCTTCGCCCACCTCCACGTCGCCTCGGGGTTCTCCCTGCGCTACGGCTCCTCCACCCCGGCGGCCCTCGTCGAGCGTGCCGCCGCGTTGGGGCAGCCGGCGCTGGCGCTGACCGACCGGGACGGCCTCTATGGCGCGGTGCGGTTCGTGCAGGCCTGCTCCGAGGCGGGACTGACCCCGGTCCTCGGGGTCGACCTGGCTGTGCAGCCGGAGGAGCCAGCGCGGCCGGGACCAGGGTCAAGATCAGGGGCAGGGGCAGGGGCAGGGCCCGCGGCCGGGTGGGGCGCGCCGGGGGCGGGACGTGGGTCGGGCGTGGTCGCGCCGGAGCCGCCACGCGCCTCCGGGCGGGTCCGCGCCCAGCCGGTGCGGGGTGGCGCCGAGGTCGACCCACGCCACCCCCGGGTGACCGTGCTCGCCCGGGGCCAGGCCTCCGGGGTGCCGGCGGGGGTGGGGTGGGCGCGGCTGTGCCGCCTGGTCACCCGCACCCACCTGTCCGGGGAAAGAGGGACCCCGGTCAGCTCCCTCGACCTGGTCGCCGAGCATGCGCTCGACCCGGCCACGGGCGTCCCCGCCCTGGTCGTGCTGCTCGGCCCGCAGTCCGACGTCGGCCGGGCCCTGCTGGCGCGGCGGCCCGACCGGGCCAGGGCGTTGCTGCAGCGGTGGACCAGCCGGCTGCCCCGCGGGTCGGTGGTCGTCGAGGTGGTCTGCCACGGGGGGCCGGAGGGGTCCCCGGCCAGCGTCGGGCACGCCGCCCGGCTGCTCGGCCTGGCCGACGAGGCGGGTCTCCCGGCGGTGCTCACCGCCGCGGTCCGGCACGCCGACCCCGATGGGGCGCGCACGGTCGACGTGCTCGACGCCGCCCGCCGGCTCGTGCCGCTGGACACCCGGCACCTCGACCGGGTCACCACGGCCGCCCACCTCGCCCCGGCCGCACGGATGCGGGCCATCGCCCTCGAGGTGGCCGCCGCGGCGGGGACCGGCCCGACCGGGGGCGGCAGCGGGGAGCGCGAGCGGGCCGAGCGCCTGGTCGCCGAGACCCTGGCGCTCGCCGACGCCTGTGGCCTGGACGCCCGCACCGACCTCGGCATCGGGGCGGTGCACCTGCCCGAGCCGTCGGTGCTCGGCCTCGCGCCGGACGACGTCCCCCAACAGGTGCTGGCCCGACGCTGCCACGAGGCGGTCCCGGTCCGCTACCCCGGGGCGGGGGAGCGCGAGCTCGCCGCCGTGGCCGCCCGCCTGGAGGAGGAGCTCGCGGTCGTCGCGGCACTGGGCTACCCCACCTACTTCCTCACCGTCGCGGCCGTGTGCGACCTCATCCGTGACATGGGGGTGCGGGTCGCGGCACGCGGATCCGGCGCGGGCAGCCTGGTCAACTACCTGCTCGGCATCAGCGGGGTGGAGCCGATGCGCCACGGCCTGCTGATGGAGCGGTTCTGCTCTCCGCTGCGGGCCCAGCTGCCCGACATCGACATCGACGTGGAGTCGGCCCGGCGCACCGAGATCTACGAGCAGGTCCTGCAGCGCTTCGGCGGTGACCGGGTCACCTGCGTGTCGATGATGGACACCTATCGCGTGCGCCACGCGATCCGCGACGTCGGCGCCACCCTGGGCCTGCCGCCGGTCGAGATCGACGCCATCGCCAAGGCGTTCCCGCACATCCGGGCCCGGGACGCCCGCAACGCCCTGCGGGAGCTGCCCGAGCTGCGGGCCAGTGGCCTGGACTCGCCCCGCCTGGGGGTGCTGTTCGACCTCGTCGAGCGGCTCGACGGCCTGCCCCGCCACGTCGCCCTGCACCCGTGCGGGGTGGTGCTGTCCAACGCCACGCTGCTCGACCGCACCCCGGTGGAGGCCAGCTGGCTGGGCTTCCCCATGAGCCAGTTCGACAAGGACGACGTCGAGACCCTCGGCCTGCTCAAGCTCGACGTGCTCGGCATCCGCATGCAGTCGGCGATGGCCCACGCGGTCCAGGAGGTCCAGCGGGTCGACGGCGTCCGGGTCGACCTCGACGACCGTGACCAGGTCAGCCTCGAGGACGAGGCGACCTTCCGGCTCATCCGTTCCACCCACACCCTGGGCTGCTTCCAGATCGAGTCCCCGGGTCAGCGTGAGCTGGTCGGCAAGTTCGGCCCGGAGACGTTCGAGGACCTCATCACCGACATCTCCCTGTTCCGCCCCGGCCCGGTCAAGTCCGACATGGTGACCCCGTTCCTGCGGGCCCGGCAGGGCTGGGAGGAGCCGCAGTACCTCCACCCCACCCTGGTGCCCGCCCTGCGCGAGACCCAGGGTGTCGTGGTGTTCCACGAGCAGGTGCTGCTCATCGTCGCCGAGACCACCGGCGTGACCCTGGCGCAGGCCGACGAGGTGCGCCGTGCCCTCGGCTCCCCGCAGGGGCAGGAGGAGGTGGAGTCGTGGTGGCGCCCGGCGGCGCTCTCCCGCGGCTACTCCGCCGAGGACGTCGACCGCATCTGGGCGGTGCTCAAGGCGTTCGCCTCGTTCGGCTTCTGCAAGGCCCACGCCGCGGCGTTCGCGCTGCCCACCTTCCAGTCGGCCTGGCTCAAGGCCCACCACCCGGCCGCCTTCCTGGCCGGGGTGCTCACCCACGACCCGGGGATGTACCCCAAGCGGCTGATCCTCGATGACGCCCGCAGCCTGGGCATCGCCGTCCTCGGCCTGGACGTCAACGCCTCCACGGGCAGCTACCGCATCGAGCCGGTGCCGGTGTGGGGGCAGCGGCCCGATGCCGACCTGCCCGACGGCCGCGCCTACGGCATCCGGCTGTCGCTGGCCGACGTCAAGGGGATCAGTGACGCCGAGGTCGAGCGGATCGTGGCCGGGCAGCCCTACGCCAGCCTGGTCGACTTCTGGCACCGGGCCCGGGTCAGCCGCCCCGTCGCCGAGCGGCTGGTGCTGGCCGGTGGCCTGGACTCCCTCTACGGGCTGGGGGGCACCGGGGCCGGCGCCGCCCTGGTGAGCGGGCGTGGGGTGGCCGGCTCCACGGCGCTGGGCCGCCGCGGACGGGTGACCCGGCGCGACCTGCTGCTGCACGTGGCCGAGCTCGACCGCTGGACCCGCGCGGTCGGCCGGGCCGGCCGGCGGGTGACGCCCCGCGCGGGCCGCGCGGTGACGGCGGCGCAGAGCCGGCAGGCCGTCCTCGCCGGCGTGGGGCCGGGTGCCGGTCCCGACGTGCGGGCGCTCGCCGCCACCCAGTCCCGCGCGGCCTGCGCCGCCATCCCGGCCGCGGCGCAGGCGACCCAGCTGACCCTCGACCTCGGCGACGACCCCGAGCTGACCACCTCCACCGGTCTGCCCGAGATGACCGGGCCGGAGCGGGTCCGGGCCGAGCTCGACATCCTGGGCCTGGACGCCAGCGCTCACGTGGTCGACTTCTACGCCCCGATGCTCGACGCGCTCGGGGTGACCCGCTCCCGCGACCTGCTCGGTCGCCGCAGCCGCGCCGAGCTGCTCGTCGCCGGGGTCAAGGTCGCCACCCAGACCCCGCCGATCCGCTCCGGGCGGCGGGTGGTGTTCCTCACCCTCGACGACGCCACCGGTCCGGTGGACGCGACCTTCTTCGAGGACGTCCAGGGGCCCTATGCCGCCACCGTCTTCCACTCCTGGATGCTGCTGGTGCGCGGGGAGCTGCGCCGTACCGGACCCAAGGGGGTCTCCCTGCGAGCCACCGGGGCCTGGGAGCTGTCCGCGCTGTGGGATGCGTGGACCGCCGGCGGGGTCGAGGCGGTGCACGCCGCGCTCGCCGAGGCGGACGAGCGGGCCCACTTCCTGGCCGGGGCCACCGCCGCCTACGGCGAGGCAGCCGTGGCCGGGGCGGCGGCGTCCCGGTCCAGCCGGCCGGTCATGGCGCCGGCCTCCGGGCACGGTGCCGGGCAGGGTGGGCCGCTGGGTGATGCGACACCGTCCGGCGGGTTCAGCGGTCCCGACGGCGGATTCGGCGTGGGCCACCCCGGCGGGTTCGGGGGCCCGGGCGAGGGGGACGGGACGGAGCAGGGGGAGCGGGCCGGGGGCATGGGCGGTGGCCGGCGGCGCCGGGTGCTGGTGCACGCCTCGGGCTTCAGGCAGTCGCCCTACGCCGACATCCGCCCGGCAGGTGGTGACGTGCGCGACGCCCGCAAGCTCTCCGACAGCCGGGTCGTCCCCGACAGCGACACCCCGCCGGGGACGCCGTCGCGCAAGCTGTGGCACGCCAGCCCCGGAAGCTCGGGGCACTAGGGTGAGGCGCGTCCCCGTGCCACCGCAGCCGCCCCGGCGGGCGGCTGCCACCGAAGGAGCGCCACCGTGCCCGAAGACCTCCGACGTTCCCGCCGCGGTGGGGTCGAGACCTCGGTGCGCACCTTCGCCGTCTGGGAGTCGGTGCGCTCGCTGGTGGAGCACCGCACCGGCGAGCTCGGCCGGCCGCTGCGGGTGGTTGACCTCGGCGGCGGCACCGGCGGCCTGGCCGTGCCGATCGCCGCGCTCGGCCACCACGTCACCGTCGTCGACCCCAGCCCTGACGCCCTGGCCGCCCTCAACCGGCGCGCCGGTGACGCCGGGGTCGCCGACCGGGTCGTCGCGGTCCAGGGGGACGCCGGCACCCTGCTCGACGTCCACCCCGCCGGCGAGGCCGACCTGGTCTGCTGCCACGGGGTGCTGGAGTTCGTCGACGACCCGCAGGCCAGCCTGCAGTCCGTCGCCGCTGTCCTGGCCGACGGTGGCCACCTCAGCCTGCTCGTCGCCCAGCGCCTCGCGGTGGTCATGGCCAAGGCGCTGGCCGGCCAGTTCGCCCAGGCCCGGCACGCGCTCACCAGCGCCGACGGCCGCTGGGGGGCCACCGACCCGCTGCCGCGCCGCTTCGACGCCGGGGGAGTGGAGGAGCTGCTGCGCGGCGCCGGGCTGGAGGTCCAGGACTTCCACGGCGTGCGCATCTTCAGCGACCTCGTGCCGGCCGCCTTCACCGACTCCGACGCCGACCGCACCGCCCTGCTCGAGCTCGAGCAGGCGGCCGCGCGGCACCCCGACTTCGGCTTCCTGGGCCAGCTCGGCGCGACCCTGCACGTGCTCGCCCGCAAGGCCTGACTGCTCGCCAGGGCCTGACCGCCTGCCCGCCTGCCGGGACCGCTCGCCAGGCCTTGACCGCCTGCCCGTATGTCGGCGCCGCTCGTCCTCGCGGCCTGACCACCCGGGGCCCTACACGTCCCACAGGAGGCGACCGGCACGGCATACCGGTGGGGTGGGCACTCGCGTGGGCACCGCGGTGCCGCCTCACGGCCCGGGGAGCAGGCGATGAGCCGGCGGCAGTTCACCGTGCCGGCGCGCAGCGGCGGGGAGCCCGACGACACCGGCTGCTCGATCCTGCACGTCGACATGGACGCCTTCTACGCCTCGGTGTCGCTGCTGGCCCGTCCCGAGCTGGTCGGCACCCCGGTCATCATCGGCGGGGGCGGCAACCGCGGGGTGGTGCTCTCGGCGACCTACGAGGCGCGCGCGTTCGGGGTCGCCGCCGCCATGCCCATGGCCCGGGCCCGGCGGCTGTGCCCGCAGGCCACCGTCGTCGCGCCCGACCACACCCGCTACTCGCAGGTCTCACAGGCGGTGATGGCGGTGTTCGGGACAGTCACCCCGATCGTGGAGCCGCTGTCCATGGACGAGGCGTTCCTCGACGTCTCCGGCGCGGGTCGCCGGCTCGGGTCGCCCGCCCGGATCGCCCGGATGGTTCGCGACACCATCGCCGACGAGCAGGGCGTCACCTGCTCGGTGGGTGTCGCCCCCACCAAGTTCGTCGCCAAGCTGGCCTCCGGGCTCGCCAAGCCCGACGGGCTGCTCGTCGTCCCCCGCACGGAGGTCGTCCCGTTCCTGCACCAGCTGCCGGTGGGCGCCCTCTGGGGGGTGGGGGAGCGCACCGAGGAGTCGCTGCACCGGCTCGGCCTGCGCACCGTGGCCGACATCGCGCACACCCCCGTGCAGACCCTGCGCCGCGGGCTGGGCGAGACCACGGGGGCGCACCTGCACGACCTCGCGTGGGGGCGCGACCCCCGCCCGGTCGTGCCGGCACGGCGCGAGCGCAGCATCAGCTCGGACGAGACCTTCGCCCATGACGTCGACGACCCGGCTGTCATCCACCGCCAGCTGCTCAAGCTCAGCGACCGCACCGCGGCCCGGATGCGTGCCGCAGGCCTGGTCGGGCGCACGGTGACCCTCAAGGTGCGCTTCGCCGACTTCACCACGATCACCCGGTCCCGGACCCTGCGCGACCCCACCGACGTCAGCCGCGACCTCTACGCCACGGCGCGAGACCTGTTCGACGGCCTCGGCCTGCAGCGGGCCCGGCTGCGCCTGGTCGGGGTCAAGGTCGAGGGGCTGCTCGAGGCCGGGACCGCGCCGGTGCAGGGGCGGCTCGACGAGCCGGCGCACGGCTGGCGCGACGCCGACCGGGCCGTCGACCGGGCCAGTGCACGGTTCGGGGCAGGTGCGGTCCGCCCGGCCAGCCTGGTCCGGGACGCCCGGCCGCCGGGAGCAGACGCCCGCCCCGACACCCGCAGCCCCCGCGCCCCGGCCCGGGACGTCCGCCCGCCGGACCGTGACACAGGTCCCTCAGCCCGGGACTGAAGGCCGGGTACCACAACGCTGCGCGGCGACATATCCTGAACCACAGCGAGAAGAACAAGCCCGTCCGGATCCCGCCCGGAGGAAACGTTTTCGGATCGCCAAGCGTCTTCCTCATCGAAGCGAGCGCACGGGAGGTCGAAGGTGCCGCTCTCAGAGCACGAGCAGCATCTGCTGCAGCAGATGGAGCAAGCGCTGTATGCCGAGGACCCGAAGTTCGCCTCGCAGATGCAGGGCTCTATCGCCCGCGCCCGCATGCGTCGGCGCATCATCCTCGGGGTCGCGGCGGTGGTCGTCGGCCTCGGCCTGGTCGTGCTCGGGGTCATGCAGGCGGTTTGGATCGGCGCGATCGGCTTCGCGCTGATGATCGGCGGGGCGGTCTACGCCAGCACCCCGCCACGGACCAAGGCCACCTTGGGCTCGGTCGCCCCGGACGGCAGCATCCGCCCGGCCGCGACCTCGTCGTCCAAGGCCCGCAAGGCCCGCTCCGGCCAGACATTCATGCAGCGCCTCGAGCAGCGCTGGGACAAGCGTCGCAACGACTGGAGCTGACCGGCCCGCGGTGACCTGCCGCAGTGGCCCTCGGGCCAGAGGTCAGGTGCGTCGCGTCCCGGTGAGGTCGCGGCCCGGCCTCAGCCGACGGTGAGCAGGCCGACCACCCAGGTCCCCGCCATCGCGAACCCGGCCGCGAGCTCGACCAGCATGCCCAGTCCGACCGCCTTGAGTGCGGTGACCGTGGACGGCCAGGCGGCCGCCGTCGAGCGCAGCCGCAGCAGCTCGGCCAGGAAGATCCCCAGCACGAAGCCGAGCACGCCGCCGACCACCGGGACCACGAAGAAGCCCACCACGCCCACGGCGACGCCGGCGAGCATGGTGGGCGTGCCTACGCTGCTGGACCGCAGGTGACGGCCCGGCAGGACGTACTTGAGCACCATGCCGAGCACGGCCACGGCGGACACCAGGCCGAGCACGAGCCACGCACCGGCGGTGTGCACCGAGACCGCCCACAACAACGCTCCTGCCCAGACCAGGGGCAGTCCGGGCAGGAGCGGTACGACAATGCCGAGCAGGCCCAGCAGCACCAGGACGCCCGCGAGCAGGGTCACGGGCTCCATGGGCCGGGGGCCTGTCGGCCGGGGTCAGCGCTCGTCGGGCGCAGCGATCGGGGAGGTCTCGACGAGGCGGTCGCTCTCGTCCTGGATCTCGATGGAGATGTCCTTCAGCTTGGCCAGGTGCTCCCGCCCGTGGTGGGCGCAGAAGAGCAGCTCGCCGCCAGCGGTGAGGCGGGCGCGAATGTAGGCCTGGGCGCCACAGCGGTCGCAGCGGTCGGCCGCGGTCAGAGTCGGTGCCAGTGCAGTGGTCACGTCTGCCTTCCTTACGTCGTAGTGGGCGCCCGGTGCGGTGTCGGCGTCCGTTGGTCCTCCGCACCCACTGGTGGTTCGGAGCCCTCCGGCTGCCGGCCTGCCTCCGGGTCATCCCGTCTGCGCCGGTTCCAACAGTGAAGCACGCCAGTTCGTTCCCGCCGGGCAGGGGCGCGCCGGTGTGGGTCATCTCATGGGCCGATTCCGCTGTCAGCGCACGAGTGCCGGAACAAGCCGGTATGCCGCGTGCCTGACGTGGGTGCGTCGGTGAAGGAGGCTAGCCTGCAGCCAAGCAGAAACCCGGCCCGGGGCCGGGGGACCGGCACCATCGAAGGGAATCCCGCCCCGTGGCCACCGCCACCAAGACCGCCGTCAAGACCGCCGTCAAGAGCGCCGCCAGCGACTACACCGCCCGCCACCTGCAGGTCCTCGAGGGGCTGGAGGCGGTGCGCAAGCGCCCCGGCATGTACATCGGGTCGACCGACTCCCGCGGCCTCATGCACTGCCTGTGGGAGATCATCGACAACGCCGTCGACGAGGCGCTGGGCGGCTTCGGCGACCAGATCGAGGTCATCCTCCTGGCCGACGGCTCGGTCGAGGTCCGGGACAACGGCCGCGGCATCCCCGTCGACGTCGAGCCCCGCACCGGCCTGACCGGCGTCGAGGTGGTCTTCACCAAGCTGCACGCCGGTGGCAAGTTCGGCGGCGGCTCCTACACCGCCTCCGGTGGCCTCCACGGCGTGGGTGCCTCGGTGGTCAACGCCCTGTCCGAGCGCCTCGACGTCGAGGTCGACCGTGGCGGCAAGACCTACGCGATGAGCTTCCACCGCGGCGAGCCGGGCGTGTTCGCCGACCGCAACGGGGACAAGTCGGCGTCCGCCGAGTTCACCCCGTTCGTGGACAACAGCGAGCTGCGCATCGTCGGCAAGGCGGCACGCGGGCGCACCGGCTGCCGCATCCGCTACTGGGCCGACCGGCAGATCTTCCTCAAGGACGCCGCCTTCGTCTACGACGAGCTGATCGGCCGCGCCCGCCAGACCTCCTACCTCATCCCCGGCCTGGCCATCGTCATCCGCGACGAGCGCGGCCTGCCGGGCACGCCGGGGGAGCACGGCCCCCACGAGGAGCGCTTCCAGCACGACGGCGGCATCAGCGAGTTCACCGACTTCCTGGCCGCGGACCCGGCCGTGACCGACGTGTGGCGGCTGCAGGGCTCGGGCCACTTCAAGGAGACCGTGCCCGTCCTGGACGACAAGGGGCACATGACCCCGACCGAGGTCGAGCGTGAGTGCGGCGTCGACATCGCGCTGCGCTGGGGCACCGGCTACGACACCAAGGTCGTCTCCTTCGTCAACATCATCAGCACGCCCAAGGGCGGCACCCACATGGCCGGCTTCGAGCAGGCCCTGATGAAGGTCTTCCGCAAGCAGCTCGAGGTCAACGCCCGGCGGCTCAAGGTCGGCCAGGACAAGCCCGAGAAGGACGACATCCTCGCCGGGCTGACCGCCGTGGTGACGGTGCGCCTCGCCGAGCCCCAGTTCGAGGGGCAGACCAAGGAGGTCCTCGGCACCTCGGCCGTGCGGACGATCGTGACCAAGGTCGTCGAGAAGGAGCTGACGGCCCTGCTCACCTCGACCAAGCGCGGCGAGAAGGCCCAGGCAGCGTTGCTGCTGGAGAAGGTCGTCGCCGAGATGAAGTCGCGGATCAGCGCCCGGCTGCACAAGGAGACCCAGCGTCGCAAGAACGCGCTGGAGACCTCCTCGCTGCCGGCCAAGCTGGCCGACTGCCGCACCTCCGACGTGGACCGCTCCGAGCTGTTCATCGTCGAGGGTGACAGCGCGCTCGGCACGGCCAAGCTGGCCCGGTCCTCCGACCACCAGGCGCTGCTGCCGATCCGGGGCAAGATCCTCAACGTCCAGAAGGCCTCGGTCGCGGACATGCTCAAGAACGCCGAGTGCGCCGCGATCATCCAGGTCATCGGCGCCGGGTCGGGACGCTCGTTCGACCTCGAGGCGGCCCGCTACGGCAAGGTCATCATCATGACCGACGCCGATGTCGACGGCGCCCACATCCGCACGTTGCTGCTGACCCTGTTCTTCCGCTACATGCGACCGCTCGTCGAGGCGGGCCGGGTCTACGCCGCCGTGCCGCCGCTGCACCGCATCGAGGTCGTCAACCCCGGCGGCAAGAAGAACGAGCTCATCTACACCTACAACGAGGGTGAGATGCGCCGGACGGTCACGGCGCTGGAGAAGAAGGGTCGCAAGATCAAGCAGCCGATGCAGCGCTACAAGGGCCTCGGTGAGATGGACGCCGACCAGCTGG
Source organism: Oryzihumus sp. (assembly GCF_054325275.1). Lineage (NCBI taxonomy): Bacteria > Bacillati > Actinomycetota > Actinomycetes > Micrococcales > Intrasporangiaceae > Oryzihumus > Oryzihumus sp. The sequence continues at coordinate 3,199 of NZ_JBTCWL010000024.1, read as the reverse complement.
CCGAGACCACGATGGACCCGCGCCACCGCACCCTGCGCCGGGTGACGCTCAAGGACGCCGAGATGGCCGAGCGGGTGTTCGACCTGCTCATGGGCAACGACGTCGCGCCGCGCAAGGACTTCATCATCGACTCGGCCACGGCACTGGACCGCGAGCGCATCGACGTCTGAGCCACCGCGGGTGGCCGGTTCCGGCCCGCCCGCGACCAGCGAGGTATGCCGCTCCGGCGCCGGCGCGGCATACCTCACCAGCGGTGGCCCGGCAGGGGTCGAGCCCGCAGACTGGGCGCATGTGCTTCTCCAGCGACCAGCGTCCCCCGGCACCACCGAAGTCCAGTGAGATCGGCGAGCACGGCCCGGTCGAGCTGACCTCGGCCGACGGCACCCGCTTCGCGGCGTTCGACGCCCAGCCGGTGACCCGTCGCGGCGCCAGCCTCGTGCTGCTGCCGGACATCCGCGGTCTGCACCCGTACTACACCGACCTCGCGCTGCGCTGCGCCGAGGCCGGTCTGGACACGGTGGCGATCGACCCCTACGCCCGCAGCGCCGGCCTGACCGCGCGTGATGACGACTTCGACTACGTGCCGCATGCCAAGGCCCTGCACCCCGAGCACGTCCTGGCCGACGCCTCGGCTGCCGCCGCGCGCCTTCGGGAGCGCAGCCAGGACCCGATCTTCACCCTGGGCTTCTGCCTGTTCGGCGGCCACTCCTGGCGGCTCGCGGGCACGGCCCTGCACCCGGCCGGCTCGATCGGCTTCTACGGCCGGCCGTCCACGGCCATGGAGGTGCTGCACGCGATCGACTCGCCGTTGTTGCTGCTGGTCGCCGGTGCGGACAAGGGCATCCCGCTGGAGGAGACGATGGCCTTCGACGACGCGCTGACCCGGGCGGGCAAGGACCACACGACGAAGGTCTACGAGGGGGCGCCGCACTCGTTCTTCGACCGGTCCTTCGAGGAGTGGGCCGAGGCGTGCGCCGACGCGTGGACGCAGATCCTGGGCTTCATCGACGCCCACCGCTGAGGGCGGCGGGGCGGACCTCAGGCGCTCGCGGCGCGTGAGGTGCCGCCCCGGCGGGCGGCGCGGACCGGCGCGGCGGTGGAGCCGCGCACCACGAGCTGGACCGGGACCACCTCGTCACCGGGAGGCGTGACCGAGCCGTCGAGCAACCGGCCGAGCAGCAGCTCGGCCGCGCGCTGCCCCTGGTGTGGCACGTCCTGCCGCACGGTGGTCAGATCGAGCACCTCCGAGAGGACGTGGTCGTCGATGCCGACCACGGACAGGTCCCCGGGCACCGACAGGCCGGCCCGCCGGGCGGCCGCCATGACCCCGAACGCCATCTCGTCCGACGCGGCGACCACGGCCGTGGGCCGGGACCGGGACCGGAGGAGGGCGGCGACGTCGCGCGCCGCACCCGCCGCCGTCCAGTCCGAGCCCACCACCCACGTGGGTGGGCACCGCAGTCCGCGTTCGGCCAGGGTCGACACGAACGTCTCCGCGCGCTCACGAGGGGTCTGCAGCACGGAGGAGTCCTGCTCCACCGCCCCGACGTAGGCGATCCGGGTGTGGCCGAGGTCGAGGACGTGGCGGACCGCGACGCCCATCGCCGCCCGGTCGTCGATGCGCACGCAGGGCCAGTCGCGGATGCGGTTGCCGATGGTGATCACCGGCAGGCCCAGGCTGTCGATGAGGGCCTGCTCCTGCTCGTCCAGGGGAGTGCTGAGCACGATGACGCCGTCGACCCGCTTCCAGAGCATGTCCTGGCTCAGCCGCAGCCTGCTGTCGAAGGACTCGCCCTCGAGGTCGACGAGCAGCACGTGGTGCCCCTGCCGGCGCAGGGCCTTCTCGATGCCGCTGATCAGGGTGGCGAAGAACCAGCGGGTGAGGAATGGCACCACCACGGCCACGACCCGGGTGCGTCCGGAGGCCAGGGACGACGCGGTCGGAGACGCGACGTAACGCAGGTCGAGGGCGGCCTTGGCCACCCGGTCCCGGGTCTGCGGGCTCACCCGGTCCAGGCCGCGCAGCGCCCGCGAGACCGTGGAGACGGACACCCCGGCGGCCTTGGCGACGTCGTGGATGGTGCTCATGGCGCCCCCTGCCTAGAGCTTGACCTTGCGCCGCGCCCGCCAGGCCAGGTAGAGCGCCGCGACCAGGCCGGCGAGCAGGAGGGCCGCGCCGACCGCGTTCTGGCCGCGCAGCTCCAGCACCAGCGTCTGGATGAACGCCATGAGCGTGAAGAAGCCGAGGAGGCCGATGAGCAGCTCGAGCCGCTCGGCCCTGGCCCGGGGGTGGCTGCCCGTGCCACCCCCGGGGTTGAAGATCCCCATGGCCCTGGCCTCAGCCCTTGACGCCTCCGGCGGTCAGGCCGGAGACGATCGCGCGCTGGAAGAACAGCACCATGATGATGAGGGGGACCGTGACGATGGTGCCCGCCGCCATGACGGTGGTGTAGGGCTCCTGGTGCGGCTGGGCGCCGGCGAAGTTCGCGATGGCGACGGTGACCGGCTGGGTCGTCGACGTGGCGAACTGTGAGGCGAGCAGGAACTCGTTCCACGCGCTGATGAACGCCAGGATCGCGGTCGTGAACAGGCCCGGCGCCGCGAGCGGCAGCATGATCTTGCGGAAGGCCTGGCCCTGGGTGCAGCCGTCCATCCGCGCCGACTCCTCGAGCTCCCACGGCATCTCCGAGAAGAACGCCGTCAGGGTGTAGACCGTGAGCGGCAGGGCGAAGGAGATGTCGGGGATGATCAGCGCCTGGTAGTTCGCGCCGGTCAGCCACCCCAGCGAGGAGAACAGCTGGAACAGTGGCGAGACCAGCGCCACGCCCGGGAACATCGAGGCGCCCAGGATGAACCCGAGGACGAGGTACTTGCCGCGGAAGTGCAGCCGTGACAGGGCGTAGGCGGCGAACACGCCGACGAGCATCGCCAGCACGGTCGTCACGACGCCGATGATGACGCTGTTGCCGAGGGCCTGCGCGAAGTGGTTGCCGCGGTCGGTCGAGAACGCGGTCTTGAAGTTGTCGAGCGTGACGTGGGTCGGCCACGGCGTGGTGTTGAAGGTGTAGCCCACGTCGCGGAACGCCGTGACGATCATCCAGTAGAAGGGCGCCAGGCCCCAGATGACGATGAGCGCGAGGCCGGCATAGGCCCGGGTGTTCTTCCACCGTTCGCTCTTGACGTGGTGCGCGTGGGCGAC